>CANKJN010000019.1 GCA_947482345.1 Spartobacteria bacterium | reverse complement strand
CTGCCTCAAAATCGTGAACTTGCCTACCGATGGGCGGGGTTGTTTTTGCATATCCCTGCCATGTGGCAGGTTAAAATCTCCCCGTCCATCACCACTTTATCCCAACCACTTTTACCTTCCACTTGCCTCCTCTATGGGATGGCTGTGGACTGATTCCAGTACCTTTTTCATTCTTCATTTTTCCTTTTGCCTTTCGTCTCCAGATCCGCCATCCTAACCAACTCTTATGAAAGCCGGTCTTCATCCCGATTACAACGACACCACGATCATTTGCGCCTGCGGAGCCGCTTACAAGACCCGCTCCACCCGCGAGAACATCAAGATCGGCATCTGCTCCTCCTGCCACCCTTACTTCACCGGTGAGCAGAAGTTCATCGACACGGCAGGTCGCATCGAGAAGTTCACACGCCGCTACGGCAATGTTCGCGCCACCCGCGCGACCAAGCCGAAGCTGGGCAGCAAAGCCTAGCTGACGACTCCCGACACGCGTCGGGAGAACCTCGGCACACGGTGACACGTGGCTTGGCGGTTTCCCGATTCAACCGCCATGAATCTTGATTTTACTCCCATTATTGCCAAGCGCCGTGTGCGCTTCGTCGATCTGGAGAAGTCGATCACGGATCCGTCACTTTTTGACGACGCCAAGAAGGCTCGAGAGGTGCTCAAGGAGCATTCGCGGGTCAAGGAACTCCTCTCCACTTGGGATGAACTCGAGGGGTGCCGCAGGCAGTTGATCGAAAACGAGGAACTCGCCAAGGGAAGCGACGCGGAGATGGCCGAACTGGCCAAGGCCGAGATCGAAGAGATCAATGCCCGCATCCCCAAACTCGAGCAGGCAGTCCTCATGACGCTCCTTCCTCCGCAACCCGACGATGACCGCGACGCCATCGTCGAGATCCGTGCCGGGGCGGGCGGTTCCGAGGCAGCGATCTTTGCCGGTGACCTCTACCGCATGTACACCCGCTACGCCGAGGCGAACGGACTCCGCACCGAGATGCTGGAGGCAAGCCCCAACGATGCGGGCGGCTTCAAGGAAGTGATCTTCCAGGTCTTTGGCGACGATGTCTTCCGCAGGCTCCGTTACGAGAGCGGCGTGCACCGCGTCCAGCGTGTCCCCGCCACCGAGGCCCAGGGCCGCATCCATACATCCACGGCGACCGTGGCCGTCCTTCCGGAGGCTGAGGAGGTCGATGTCGAGCTTCGTCCCCAGGATCTCCGCATCGAGGTCTGCCGCGCCGGTGGGCCCGGAGGTCAGGGCGTGAACACCACCGACTCCGCCGTTCAGGTAATGCACATCCCGACGGGCAAGATCGTCCGCTGTCAGGACGGGCGCAGCCAGCAGAAGAACAAGGAAAAGGCACTCACCATTCTCCGTTCCCGACTGCTCGAGGAGAAGCGCGAGGAGGAGGCTCAGAAATACGCAGCCCACCGCAAGAGCCAGATCGGCTCCGGCGGCCGCGAGGAGAAGATCCGTACCTACAACTTTCCCCAGAACCGCCTCACCGACCACCGGATCGGACTGACACTCTACAACCTCGACCGCGTCATGGAGGGGGAAATCACCGACCTGATCGCAGCCATCGAGGCCGCCGACACCCAGGATCGGATGGAACAATCGGCCTCCGAGGGGAACTAGTGATGGCAACGGCCATGATGTCGTTGCTGGAGGTCCTCAAGGGAGCCTCCGACTTTCTGGGGAAACAGGGAGTGGAATCTCCGAGACTCAATGCCGAGCACCTCCTTGCCCATGTTCTCGGGATCAAGCGTCTCGAACTCTATCTCCAATTCGACCGGCCCCTGGGAGAGCGGGAGCGGGAACCGCTACGAGATCTTGTACGAAGACGCGGCACTGGCATCCCTCTTCAGCATCTCCTTGGCACGGCGGAATTCTGCGGCAGAACATTCAAGAGCGATGCGCGGGCACTCATCCCACGCCCCGAAACCGAGCAACTGGTCGAGCGCGCACTGACCTATCCTACGGCTGCCTCCATCCTGGATATCGCCACGGGGAGCGGCGTGATCTCCCTGACCCTGGCTCTTGAGCGGCCCGAAGCCATTGTCTCCGCCACCGACATCTCCCCCGAGGCACTCAGCCTTGCCAAAGAAAATGCAACTTTACTCGGCGTCGATCGTGTCACTTTCCATGAAGCTGACCTGATGCCACCGGGAGACTCCACCTTCGATCTCATCACCGCCAATCTCCCCTACATTCCCTCCGGCGAAATCCCCTCCCTCAGCCGCGAGGTGCGCAACGACCCGATCCTGGCACTCGACGGAGGACCCGATGGACTCGATCTGATTGAGCGCCTGGCCCCACTCGCTTCCGAGAGGCTTGATTGCGGAGGACACCTCCTTCTGGAGATCGGCATCGGCCAGTCCGAGGCTGTCATGGCCTGCCTTGCGGGGCATAATTATCGCGACATCGTCGCCCTTCCCGATTACCAAGGGATCCCACGATTCATCGAAGCAGTCAAAGGCAATGGATAAGATTCTCGTACACGGAGGCCGAAGCCTCGAAGGCAATGTCCGCATCGGCGGCTCCAAGAACTCCGCCCTGCCGATTCTGGCGGCCACCCTCCTTACGAAGGAAAAGTGCGTCATCGACCGGGTACCCGACCTGAGCGACATCCACTACATGCTCACCATCCTGAGCCAACTCGGCGCCGAGGTGGAACGCGCCAGCGGTGTTGTCCAGATCCGTGCCGAGAAGATCAGGACCGAGGCACCCTACGAAATCGTTCGCAAGATGCGGGCCTCCGTCTGTGTCCTCGGCCCCCTGCTCGGACGGGAAAAGATGGCCAAGGTATCCCTTCCCGGCGGCTGTGTCATTGGCGACCGCCCGATCGACCTACACCTCAAGGGCTTCGAGGCACTCGGCGCCAAGGTCACTGTCAAGGGCGGGGATATCCTGCTCGAGGCAAAACAACTCAAGGGAGCCCGTATCAATCTCCGTGGGCGGCACGGACCCACCGTTCTGGGGACCGGCAACATCATGATGGCGGCAGTCCTTGCCGAGGGGACCACCGTGATCGAAGGTGCGGCTGAAGAACCCGAGGTCGTTGATCTTGCCGACTTCCTGATCTCCATGGGAGCGAGGATTTCCGGCTCAGGCACCCAGCGCATCGAGATCGAGGGAGTGAAGGAACTACATGGGGCGAAGCACACGGTCATTGCCGACCGCATCGAGGGAGGAACCTTCCTGGTTGCCGGGGCCATTGCCGGCAGAAAGGTCACCATCACCCGCACCGAGCCGAGGCATCTGGGAGCAGTCATCGATGCCCTGACCAAGGCGGGATTCGACCTAAATCATACGGAGGATTCCGTCACCATCTCCCCGAATGGCTCTCGCAAGCCGCTCCATCTCGAGACACTCCCCTACCCCGGCTTCCCCACCGACATGCAGGCCCAGTTCTGCGCCATGCTGTCGACGATGCCGGGTACCAGCGTCATCACCGAGACTGTCTTCCCTCAGCGCTTCATGCACGTCGCGGAACTCAAGCGCATGGGAGCCGACATCCATCTCACCGACCATCGCGCCACCATCCACGGCGTCGAACGCCTCAGCGGCGCGCCCGTCATGGCCAGTGATCTCCGTGCCTCAGCGGCCCTTGTGCTGGCAGCCTTACCTGCTGACGGGGTGACCGAGATCAACCGCGTCTACCATATCGACCGCGGGTACGAAGCCATCGACGAGAAATTGAATGGCCTCGGCGCCCACATCGAGCGCGTCAAGGCATAGGCTTGGAATTTAGACGGATGAGCGTCGTTGCTGATCTGCTACGGCTGACGTAGCTCTCACCACATCAGGCGCAACTGGCCCTATTCTCCGTAGGATTTGGTAAAGCGCTTCTTGCCCTCTTCCTCAGAAGGAGCGGCTTCCTGCTTGGGTATCTCTACCTGAGCAGTCTGTTCGACAGCGGGAGCCTCGGGAGCGGCAGGACCATGGTCGTGGTTGCAGGTCTCGTCGTGGACATGTCCGGAGACACCGGCACCGCTTGAAACCTGAACAAACGCGAGTTGGAGTTCCGACAGTACACTGGTGAGGATCTTCTCCTCGTCCTTACTGAGATTGCCGCGGGTCTTCTCCCTGATGATTTCGAGATGATCGATGAACATCTTGGCGGCATCGAGGTTCACCTCCGCCTTGCCGGTGGAGGGATGAGCCATCTGCCCGAGGCAGAGTGCCGCCTGCTGAGCATTCATCATCACAAGTTCGATGAATCGCTGGGTGAGGTCTGCGGAGTTCGTGGATTGCTGGATTTCGGCCATGGGATGTGGGAGCTGGTAGTTGGAAGTTGGGAGCTGGGATGGATCGTGTCTGGGTTGTGGGTAATGAGTGGTTGTGAAAAACTCTAAATAATTGAAAGATTGGATAGAAGAAAGGATGCCACGGAAGTCTTCAGTCTAACCTCCTTCAGCCTGCTTCTGGTCAGGGTGTCTTGGTAGGGTTGTGAAGCGGTTCTGAAGCCTTGGCGACCGGTGGACCGACGACGACTTCGACACTCTTGCCGTCGCGGAAGTATTTCTGAGTCACTCGCTTGATCTCATCAAGGGTGACTTTCCCGATCTCTTCCTTACGGACCTTTTCGTGGTCATAGCCCAACCCAAGGAGTTCATTCGTGGCACAAAGCCCTCCGAGTGCCGCATGTGACTGGTTGTGGATGGCCTCGCCCCCCAGGAGTTTTGCCTTGGCGCGATCAAGTTCCTCAGGGGTCAACCCCTCAGTGGCAAGCTTGGCGATCTCGTCATTGAACTCGCTCTTGGCCAGATCAACTTTCTTGGGATCGGTTCCTAGAAAAAAGACGAAGGCACCCGGAGCCAGTCCCGTGGAGTTGGAGGCCCCGACGAAGTAGGCAAGCCCCAACTTCTCGCGAATCCGGTTGAAGAAGCGGGATCCAAGGTCACTGGAAGCTTCAGCGATGAGTTCAAGCGCGGGACGATCCGCACTGGCGATGGAAGTTCCGAGGAATCCCTTCATGACGACGGCCTGCTGCTTGGGACGCTCCGCGGAAGTCTCGATGGAAGAGGTCAACGGGGAGGCCACGGGAGGGGTGGTGAGGAGTTGCTCACCTGCGGGGAGCGATCCGAAGTCCTTCTTGGCAAGCTCAAGGGCTTCCTGAGTCTTGACCGAGCCGAAGATGGAAAGGACACCGTTACGACCCGTCACGAGGCGGTCACGGAATGACTTCAGGTCGGCCGAGGTGAGGTTAGTGATGGTCTCGGGGGAGCCGCTGCCGCGCAGCGCATAGGGGTGGTTTCCGTAGAGGCGCGGCTTGAGGAGATTCCTCGCTACGGCGGTGATCTGGTCATCCTCAGCCTTGATCGAGGCGAGTTGGGAGTCCTTCTCACGGGCGACCTCGTTCTCTGGGAAGGTGGCGTTGGCCACGACGTCGGAGAGGATCTGCATGCCCAGCGGGAAGTCATCCTTCATCACTTCGACGGAAACCGAAACGGAGTTATTCCCGGCACCGGCACCGATCGATCCGCCCACATGTTCGACCGTCTCGGCGATCTGCTCGGCGGAACGTGTCTTCGTCCCCTTGACGATGGTGCTGGCAAGGAGCTGGGAGAGACCGTTCTTTTCCGGAGTCTCGGCAAGCAGCCCTCCGCGGAAGGCGGCGACAATCGAGACCAGGGGAAGACGGTTGTCCTCATGGATCAGAACGGTGAGTCCGTTGGGAAGGACCGACTTTGCGATTTCGGGATCGGCATGCTTGGCCTGCTTCGTGTCGCCCGATTCCTTTGTACCTTCGACCGGATCGAGCGAGGTGACGATGAGCCCCTCGGGCTTGAGATACGCGGCGGCAACCCGGCGGATATCGGCGGTGGTGACCTTTTCGATGGCCTCGAGGTAGCGGTGACCGAACTCGGGATTTCCCGTCATGAGCCATCCCCCGCCGTAGTCGGAGGCGCGTCCGCGCATGGTGGAAAGACCATGGTAATGTTCGGAAAGAAGTCCCTTCTTGGCCTTGGCAAGCTGGGAGTCGCTGACACCCTCTCGGGCGATCTTCCCGATCTGGGCAATGATTTCCTTCTCGGCAGCATCACGCTTGGCCGGATCGGAGATGGCGCCGATATAGATCATTCCCTCGGTCGGAGTGAGTGAGTAGAGGCCGCCGCCGACCTGATGGACGAGCCCTTTCCTCTCACGGACTTCGGTGTTGAGGATGGAACTGGTGCCGGAAGCAAGCACCGCGGAGAGCACCTCGACGGCGGGGGCGTCAGCGCTGGTGGTGCCGGGGGCACGCCAGGCCATGTTGAGTCGGCTGAGATCGGTCGGGAAGGTGTCCCTTCCCTCGATTTTGCCAAGTTGCGGCGGCTCTTCGGCCACCGGTACCGGCTCGAGGGCGACGCGGGGATATTTCGCGAAGAAGGTTCCGAGTTGGTCACGGATCTCCGAGGCATTCACATCACCGACAACGACGAAGCAGAGGTTATTCGGTACATATCGGCGCTTGTAGTAGTCGAGCACGTCCTGCCGGGTAAGCTTGTTGTAAATGTCGAGATGGCCGATGACCGGCTCCTTGAAGGGGCTGGTGTGGAAGGCGGTGCGGAAGAGCAGCAGAGAGGCGGTGCGGTCGGGGTTGTCGTATCCCATGGCAAACTCCCTGCGGATCACCTCCTGCTCCTTGTTGTATTCGTCCTCGGGAAGCGTGGCATTCATCATGGCATCGGCAAGTATGTCGACTGCCTTTCCGGCCCCCTTGGCGGGAACGTCGATCCAGTAGACGGTACGGTCGTGCGAGGTGTAGGCATTGATGTAGCCGCCCTGATCCTGCACCTGGCTGGCGATGACTCCGGGAGCCCTGGAAGTCGTCCCCTTGAAGAGCATGTGCTCAAGGATGTGGGAGAGACCCGCGCCTAGCCATTTCCCCTCATGGATGGAGCCGGTATTACACCAGGCCTGGACGCTGGCGACCGGGGCGCCGCGGTTCTCCTCGACAATGAGGGTCAGACCGTTGGGGTAAGTGAAGACCAGGGGCTTGCCCGCCTCCCCCGTGGCAACGAAGGCCTCCGCAACAGGCGTGGGTGTAGGCTTTCCCGATCCGTGTTGAGGCGGCTTCGGTTGGGAGGCCTCCAAGGCCGGGGATAGCAGGGTGGTGATGAGCGTCATCGGAATGATCAGGTGTTTCATGAGTTGGGAAGCGACTCGGCGGATGGAGAACCGGGGACTGTTGTGGAATCGGGAGAATCAGGGGAGGGGGAGGTTACGGGGGGAGGCAGGAAAGGGAAGACGAAAGCTTCGTGAAAATCAAATCCCCGCTCGAAGTCCTCGATGGAATCGCTTTCCGTGCGGCCAAAGGCACCGGCCTCCACAAGATTGAAAACCATCTGGCCGATATCCCGGGAACTCTTCACCCCCCAGTATTCGAGGACGGTTACGGCCATGGGACCGAACTCGCGGAGGGCCTGGAGACGGAATCCCTCCAGCAATTCCCCCGCCGTCACGTGGGATGAGGTCATCGGTTCCGCAGACTGCCGGGCAGTGCGTGAGGATTTGGATTTGTGACGCTTCTTGAGGGTTGCCTCGAGCGATTCGCGAAGGAACTGATACCCCTCGGGCCGGTAACTCTGATCTCGGGCCACTGCGATGGCGACCGCTTCGTTGAATCCTGAAACTTTCATGAAAACTTAGTGAATGGAGTGGGGTTGGGATGGGAGACTCCTCTCGAGGCGGAAATGGCGGATACCGGCACCGAGGAGCAGGGAGGTGAGGATGAATATCACCACCATCTGCTCGCGCCGCGTCAGAAAGAACATCGTGTAAGAATAATCCGTGTAAGGGATCACGCAAGCGCAGGCAGGGATGGAACTGCAAAATGTGCCCCCCGGTTGCTTTCCCAAGGACTATTCACCAAGCCTTGATATCAGGGATCTTTTCTCCAACCGTAACGAAGTTCTATCTGACAGCAACTTCTGCCAAGCCTTGATTCACCCCTCTTTTATCCCCTTGGCTAGCCTGGCCGTTGCTTCGCATTTGACTCAGGCTCTCCCGAGCCACTCGCCTTTTATAGAGACTGCAACGCAGTCTTATCAGCTCCCGCCAGTCGCTGATTTGTTACGGATCTTTGTGAATCCTTTCCTGAGTTCATCAGCTCCATATTCTATCTCTTCACCCAAGATATGGTGTCGATGCTCCGACGAGACATCCAGATCATGTATAAGGTCCCAAAAAAGCGTTGCCCAGCCCTTCCAAGTTCCGTAGGCTTCTTGCAACCACAAAACCGCCCGTCCCCAAGGCATTCAGACTCTCTCCCATGGCCAAGAAACCACCCGCAGAACCGATCATTCCACTCGACGACAGCGATATTCCCGAGAAACAGGACACCGCGGGGGGCGAGGAGTACGGAGCCGCCCAGATCGACAAGCTGGAGGGATTGGAGGCGGTCCGCAAGCGCCCCGGAATGTACATCGGCGATCCCGATGAGCGCGGCCTTCACCACTGCGTCTTCGAGGTGCTCGACAACTCCATCGACGAGCATCTGGCCGGCTACTGCACGCGGGTCGAGGTGGCCATTCACTCCGACGGATCCGTCTCCATCCGCGACAACGGCCGCGGCATTCCCGTCGAGGTCCATCCCAAGTTCAAGATCCCTACCCTCGAACTCGTCCTGACCAACCTCCACGCCGGCGGCAAGTTCGGCCAGGGTGCCTACAAGTACTCGGGCGGTCTCCACGGCGTCGGCGCCAAGTGCGTCAACGCCCTCTCCACCTGGTTCAAGGTCGAGGTCATGCGCGAGGGGAAGGTCAACTTCATGGCCTTCGCCCAGGGCAAGACCACCCAGCCGCTGACAGTCCTGAGCGAGCTCAAGAACAAGAAGCAGACCGGAACCTTCGTCACTTTCCTTCCCGATCCCGAGATCTTCACGATCACCGTCACCTTCAAGTTCGAGCGCCTCGCGGGACGTCTCCGTGAGCTCGCCTTCCTTAACCCCGGCATCGAGATCGTCCTCACCGACGAGCGTGACGACGAGGAGCACCGCCCCCGCAGCGAGACCTTCTTCTACAAGCACGGCATCCAGGAATTCGTCCGCCAACTCGGCGAGACCCGTACGGTCCTCCATCCCAAGCCGATCGTCATCTCCCGCCAGCGCGACGAGATCTTTGTCGACGCCGTCCTCCAGTACAACGACTCCTACACCGACCAGATCCTCTGCTTCGCCAACTCCATCCCCAATCCGGACGGCGGCACCCACCTCACCGGACTGCGCACCGCGCTCACCCGCGCGATAAACCAGTACGCCAAGGCCAACAGCATCCTCAAGGAGAAGGACCCCGCGCTCTCCGGCGATGATGTCCGCGAGGGACTCACCGCCGTCCTGAGCGTCAAGCTTCCCCACCCCCGCTTCGAGTCCCAGACCAAGGTCAAGCTGGTCAACACCGAGGTCGAGGGCGTGGTGAACTCCTCCATCTACGAGGGACTTATGGATCACTTCGATCAGAATCCCGCCGTTGCCAAGAAGGTCATCGAGAAGGCCCTCACCGCCGCCCGAGCCCGCGAGGCCGCGCGCAAGGCCCGCGAGACCGTCCGCAAGAGCGCCCTCACCGGCGGCGGACTCCCCGGCAAGCTGGCCGACTGCTCCGAGCGAGATCCTTCCCTCACCGAGCTCTACATCGTCGAGGGCGACTCCGCAGGCGGATCCGCCAAGCAGGGCCGCGACCGCCGCTTCCAGGCGATCCTCCCCATCCGAGGCAAGCTCATCAACGTCCAGAAGGCACGCCTCGACAAGGTGCTCCAGAACACGGAGATCCAGACCATGATCACGGCGATCGGCACCGGCATCGGTGACGGCGATCAGGAAGGCGCCTTCAACATCGAGAAGCTCCGCTACGGACGCATCGTCATCATGACCGATGCCGACGTCGACGGATCCCACATCCGCACCCTGCTCCTCACCTTCTTCTATAACCAGATGCCGCAGCTCATCCGCCGCGGCCATGTCTTCATCGCCCAGCCTCCGCTCTATCAGATCAAGCGGAAGAAACGCGAGGAGTACGTCGACGACGACGTTCAGCTCAATCGTATCCTGATCTCACTCGGTGCCGAAGAACTCAAGCTCGTCACCCTCCCCGACAAGAAGGAGATCCCCTCTTCCCAGTTCAAGGAGATCCTCGAACTCCTAGACAGGCTTGAGAAGTCGAGCGAGGCCGTCCGCCGTCTCGGCGGAGAGTTTGAGGCCTACCTTCACGCCCGCTCGCCCGAAGGAGCCCTCCCTGCCTACCTCGTCGTCATCCGCAATGGTAACGACGAAAGCGTCGAGTATTTCCACAACGAGAACGAACTCCGCGACTTCACCGCCAAGAATATCGATCTCAACCTCTTTGATACCGAACCCTCCGAGGGTGAGATCTCCGAGAATGGGGCAGCCGTCGTTGAAAAGGTCGCCAAGACCGACAAGAACGCCCGCCGCCGCAGAGCCCGTCTCGTGGAGATCCATCAGTCCAAGAGCATCGAGAAGCTTATTGCCGAACTCGCAAAGAAAGGCTTCAAGATCGAGCACTATGCCGACAGCAAGGCCCCTCTCTTCCACATCGTGGATGGAGAGACCACCCACGAGATCTTCGCCATTCCTCGCATCCTCGAGATGGTCAAGGAAGTCGGCCGACGCGGCGTCCAGATCAAACGATTCAAGGGTCTTGGCGAAATGAACGCCAAGGAACTCTACGAGACCGCCATGAATCCCGAGCGCCGCCGCTTCCTCAAGGTGGAGCTCAACGACGACAACGCCCTAGAGGCCGGACGCATGTTCGATATCCTCATGGGTGACGTGGTCGAGCCGCGCAGGATCTTCATCGAGGACAACGCCCTGAACGTACGCAACCTTGATGTTTAGCACTTCCCTTGAGCTTGCTGCATCGCCGATGCAGCCGGCACGGGAGAGTTGAACCCGAAAGGACCCTCACCGGGTCATCGCCGGGCGCTGACGACGCGGAAGCGGAGACTCCGAATGGTGCTTGGTTCCCTGCGGTTTCCTCAGATTGAAGCTGCTCAGGGTGGGGCTTGAGAGGCGATCGGTACGTCCCTTCCCCTTGATTTCTTCCAGCAACTCATCGACACCCGACATGACGCAGGTCGGCTGGTACACATAATCGCCAATGTCCTCGATGCCGGTTGATCCGGTGAGGACCAGACAAGCCTGGATGCCGATCTCGATCGCGCCGCGAATGTCGGTCTCCATCGTGTCCCCCACCATCATCACCTCGTGAGTCTGACGGTGCAGAAGCCTTCGGGCGCGAAAGAACATGTAGGGGTTCGGCTTTCCCAGGTAGTAGGCCCTGCGCCCCGTGCTCGCTTCCAGATAGGCGGCCAAAGCACCGGCCCCCGGTCGGGAGACATCGCTTTTCACGGGGCACCAGTAGTCGGGATTCGTCGCGATGAGCCGGGCTCCCTTTTCGATGAACTCGTGCGCCTTGCCGATCTTCTCGGTCGTCGGCGTCCCCTCTCCCACAATCACATAGCTCGGCGCCATCGAATCATTCGGAATTCGAGCTGCCTGGAGGGCAGCATTCAATCCCGCCTCACCAAGGACAAACGCGGTGCATTTCGGATGCATCTCGGCGAGAAAATCAGCGGTGTTCATCGCGGAGGTATAGAAGTGCCTGGCGTTTAGACCGCCAATACCGAGTCGCTCGAGCTTCACCACCAGATCATCCGGGGTCGGAACCGAATTGTTCGTCAGGAAGAGGAAGGGTGTTGCCGACTCAAGCAGGTGAGCGATGAGTTCACCCGCGCCGGGAAGCAGATGGTTCTCCCGGTAAATCACCCCGTCCATATCCAACAGATAGCCACGTTGATTCATGTCTGTACCGTCCTGGGGAGGGGTTCAGTTTCTCCAATGACAAAGCACTTTCCGTGCCAAAGAGGAGAATACTCCATATTCCCCATTCATCCCGAACTCCGAAGTTGAGCAGAGCGATTTAACACAATCCACTGACAGCAAAGGAGTCGCGGCGATTCTCGCCTGTATCAATCGATATGACCTACTCCCTACGCCCCCTCAACCTTCATCGTTCATCTTTCGCGTCCCTTCAGCCTTTCCCGTTACCTGGATCGGGCACCACCTGCTGACTTTTTTCGGAGGTGCGGATCACGTCACGGTAGTAATGGGCGGCAGGCTTAAGCACACGGTCGCGCGTTTTGGGATCCATCGTAGCGAGGCCGAACTTGGGGACATATCCGTAGTGCCACTCGTAGTTGTCGGCCAGCGACCAGACGAAGTAACCCTTCACGTCGTATCCCTCATCCATAGTCTGGCGGATCTGCGCGATATGGTCACGGAGATAGGAAAGGCGCTTCGACTCGTTCTTTGTGGCGATGCCGTTCTCGGTGATCATCATCGGCTTGTCGTAGCGCTTGCCGACATAGCGGATCTGCTTGCCGAGGGCCTTGGGATCGATTCGCCAGCCCATCATGGTGTAGTTGTGCCCGTGCTTTGATCCCTCCGAGATGAGGCTGAGAGGTCCGGCGGCTTGGCTGTAGTAGTAGTTGAACCCGATGATGTCGCAGACATCGTGGATGCGGTCGAGATGGTCGAAGTTGGCATGCATCACCGTGTTGTAGACGATGCCTCCCGGATCGAGCGGACCGTGCGTCCACCAAGGAAGCGCCTCGACGCTGAGCACCTTGGCGGAGGGTTTGACCTCCTTGATGCGCGCCGCGGCATCCCGGAACATGTCGGCGCTGGCGATAGTCGCCGCCTTGTATCCCTTGAAGTCGAAGGTGTGGCAGGGAGGCCAGAGACCGGCGATGTAGGCCGTGAGAATCTGACCGTTCGGCTCATTCTCAGGAGCGTAGTAGTTCACATAAGGCGAAGTCGCCCTGACCATCTTCTTCACGTAGAGGTTCCAGCGTTCCCGCGCCAACGGATGAAGCCAGTTGGTCTTCGAGCTATCCTTCGTATCGGTCAGCCATGCGGGGAAGGTGAAATGCCAGAGGGTCACGACCGGCTCGATTCCCGCCTCCTTCAGCTTCCTGCACATGCTGACATACCCCTGCACGGCCTCCTCGTTGTAGCGGCCGGGTTGCGGTTCGACACGCGCCCACTCGATGCTGAAGCGGTAATGGGTGACGCCGATCTTCTTCAGGGCGGCGAGATCTTTGTCAAAGTCACTCCAGCTGAAGAGGGCATTGCCGACCACCGGGGCCTTCTTCTGCTGGACGAGAAGATCCCAGTCGCGGACATAGTAGTTCTTCTGACCGGGCTTCTCCGCCTTGTTCTCATACTGGAGACTGCTGGTGGAGATGCCCCAGGCGAAGGGGGCGTAACCCTTGAGCTTTTCCGCACGATTCTCCGGGGCCTTGTCGAGCGGGCCGAGCGGATGGAGGACGCAACCGGGCAGGATCGTCAGTAGGGCCACGAGGGCAGCGGGACAGATGAACCTGGTCATTGGCGGGGTGTGGGGGCGGAGGTGGACTGCTTGAGCTTGTCCGTCGCCTTCGCGGTGAGCAACTTCAGGTCACCCATCGAGTCGCGGTAAAACCCCCTCAGATCGGGAACCATTTCCGACCAGGACTGCATGGTGCCGGAGAGGAATTTTTCGAAATTCTTTTGGCGATCCTCCCTCAGCTCACCCCTGGAGTCATTGACCACATGGAAGGGGAGCGTGTTCCTGCGATACTCGTCATCGGAGACACGGGCACGGTCGAGGCGTTTTGCATCATAGATCGAGATCCACCATCCCCCGTAGGAATCGGGTGCATCCTGAGGGGCCACCTCGAAGGTGAATTTTCCGACTTTCCTGATACCGCCGCGGTCACTGATCCCATAGATTGCGGAAATCTCATCCCGGGAAGTCAGGAGGCCGGCCAGATAGTCCCTAGCGACATTCTTGAAGCGCTTCAGCGCGAGCCCCTTGCCGTAGACACCGAACTCCACGCACACCGGATCCTCAGGATTGCCGTACACATTCAGCTCGGTGCGGTTGTTCACCCGGAAGGAGAGGTAGGGAATGTTGCGCAGACGGCCATTGTCGATCGCCGTGGCGGGCACCTGCCTGAAGGACCGGATATTGTCATCGGTGCGAAGGTCATGAACGATCATCCTCCATGGGGGAAGCTTGCCCGGATCGGCGATGTCGGCGAAGTAGACCAGAGCATCCCCCTCGTCCATGATCCGGCGGATCCTTGCCTTGGGGATCGTCACCTCGCCCATGCGCTGTTGGAGAATCACCCCCTTGGCGTCGTTCTTCAGGATCAGGCCGTGGAGCTCGCTGCCGTCGTTCAGGATGAGGGTGTCGGGTGCCAGACGGCCGTTGGGCAGATCGATGGCTCCAAGGGGCTGTGCCATCGTCAGCAGCAATGCCGAGGCGGAGAGGAAAAACATGCGCTTCATCATTGATCGTTCGATTCCTTGCTACTAGGGCTTGTCCCATGCATCAAGCAACCTTACGGATAAAGATACCGTTTTTCCTGCTCATTCCGCTCACCCTTGCCTTCAGCGGTTGCATCGCTCCCGTCCCCCACTACAGGCCTCCGGCCAAGGCGATCGTTCTCGGGAAGCTCCCTAAGGAGCCCTTCTGGTGGGGCACCTCCACCGCATCGTTCCAGAATGAGGACCGGGGATGCGCCCCGGGTTCAAAGTGGTATTACAGGACGGATTGGGACTGCTTTGCCGATGAGGGTGGGGCACCTCCACGCGGTGACGAGGGAGTCTTTTCCTGGAGCGAATTCGACAAGGATCTGGCCGCCCTCCGAAAACTGGGAGTGAATCATTTCCGCTTCGGCGTCGAATGGGCACGGATCGAGCCGCGCAAGGGGGTCATCAATGAGGCGGCCCTCCGCCAGTATGCAGGGATGGCGCGCAAGTGTCGTGAGGCCGGGATCGAGCCGCTCATCACCCTCTGGCACTTCACCTTCCCCGACTGGCTCTGTCCCAAGGACAAGTCCAAGGCCAACTTCCTCAACCCCGACGTTCGCACAGCCTGGCAAGCCCACGTCCGCCGCGTCGTGAAGGCCACCAAGGGAGATGTCCGGATCTACATCCCGCAGAACGAGCCCAACGGGGCCCTTCAACTCGGATGGTTGGCCGCTCACTGGCCTCCCGGACTGCTGATGCGTCCCGGCTCCTACAAAAAGGCAATGCGCGTCTCCGCGGACATGTTCCGCGATGCCGCCGGGATCGTCAGGGAAGAGAGACCCAACGCCCTGATCATGGGCATCTATTCCCTGCCCCACTGGAATAAGGCCCGCTTCCTCGACCCCACGCGCTCCGTCTACAACCTCATGCAGCACCAGAACTTCGACCAACTCGACATGGTGGCCGACACCTGCGACCTGATCGGTGTGAACTACTACTACTCACAGCAGGCCAGCGCGATTCGCTTCATCTTCCGGCCGAGCGGGGAGCATAACTCCGGATACACCCAGCTCGGATGGGAGATCGTCCCCACTGGTCTCTACCACATTCTCAAGGATATCGATGGGCGCTACCACAAGCCGATCGTCATCTCCGAGAACGGCATCGGCACCCAGAGCGGCCAGAAATCGATCCGTTACTTCCGCGAACACATCGCGCAGATGCGCCGCGCGATCAACGAGGGAGTGGATGTCAGGGGTTATTTCCCATGGACCCTCGTCGATAACTACGAGTGGACCGAAGGTTGGAATCACGCGCAATTCGGCCTCTTCTCCTACGACAGGAAGACCCACAACCGCATCCCCACCCCCTCGGCCTTGTGGTACGCAAAGTTCATCGAGGCTTATCCGGAGCCGTGAGAATCGAGAGGCTGTCGAGAGCCGAGTGACGAGTGTCGAGGGTCAGTAAAAACGAATGAGTGATCCACTCCCCCAATCCGAGATCGCTCGGATCGTTGACTCCGTCATCCGTGGGCGCAGGTCGGTAAGAGCCTTTTTGCCCACGCCGGTGCCGAAGGAAACCATCCAGGAGATCCTGGATGTTGCGGCACGCGCACCCTCCGGCACGAACACCCAACCCTGGAAGGTCACTGTCGTCACTGGCGGAAAAAAGGAGGCCCTTTCGCGCGAACTCATCGAGACGGCGCTCGATCCCGCACGGGATGCGGAACATACCCAGGAATATTCCTACTATCCCGCGAAGTGGACGCATCCCTACATCGACCGCCGGCGCAAGGTCGGCTACGACCTCTACGGTCTCCTAGGAATCGCCAAGGGTGACAAGGATCGGATGAACCGGCAGTTCGCCCGCAACTACGCCTTCTTCGACGCACCCGTCGGTCTCTTCTTCACCATGGACCGGATCCTCGGACAAGGGAGCTGGCTCGACTACGGAATGTTCCTTCAGAACGTCATGATCTCCGCACGGGCCCGCGGTCTCGAGACCTGCCCGCAGGCCGCCTTCACGAAGTATCACCGCATCGTGTCGCGGCATCTGGAGATTCCCGAGGAAGAGATGCTCGTCAGCGGCATGGCCTTGGGATACGAAGATGCCTCGAAGGTTGAAAACTCGCTCCGCACCGAGCGCGAACCGGCCGGTAGATTCACACGCTTTCTGGACCAGAGAGGTCCGGGGATGCAGGGATGATGCGGGAGACAAGAAGCTTATCGATGCGCTGACGATCCATGTCGACGATCTCGAAGCGGTAGGAGTTCCAGACGACTTTCTCCCCCTCCTCGGGAATATGACCAAGATGATGGAGGACAAATCCGCCGACGGTCTGGAACCTGTTCTCCCCGGGCTCCTCCGAGGAGTACTCGAGGCCGATCTCGTGGGCGGTCTCCTCGAAGTCAAACTGGGCGTCGACAAGCCAGCTGCCATCCTCCCGAAGGATGATCTCGGGATAATGCTGGCGGACGCCGCGCTCGGGAAGGCGGCCGACGATGGCCTCCACCACGTCCTTGAGCGTTACCATTCCCTCCACGACGCCGAATTCATCGACGACGAGCGCCACGTGGCGACGGGTCTTGCGAAATTCCTCTATCAACCGCGTGGCGGTCATGGTGGCCGGCACGAAGAGCGGCGCATTGAGCACATCGGGAAGGCGTACGGAACCCGTCAACGAGATATTCCCCCAGAGCGACTTCACGGAGACGATGCCCCGTATATTGTCGTGGGTCCCCTGAAAGACTGGGTAGTCGGAGTGACCGGCCCCTGCAATTCGGCGCCAGTTGACCTCGTCGGGTTCGTCCAGATCGAGCCAGGTGACGCGTGACCGGGGGGTCATCAACTCTGCTGCAGACTGCTCGTCGAGATCGAGGACACCTTCCACCATCTCCTTCTCGACAGGATCGAAGGCTCCGCTTTCCAGTCCCTCATCCATGAGTTGGAGGACCTCCTCTTCGCTCTGCTCCGCGGTTCTGACCCTGTCAATCCCCAGAATCCGCAGGACGGAGGCCACAGCGGTCCAACCCAGTTCGGCAAGGGGATCGAGCCAGATGGTGAGCCAATGGGCCAGTTTGGATAGGGCACGGATCGGTAGCGACTCGTGAAGGGCCTCCCCTAAGGCTCGGGGAAGAAGAATGCCAAAGAGCAGTATGAGAAAGGCAAGGATCGTGGAGGTGATCCCCATGCCGAGGGAAAGCACGATCGGCGGGGCCGTCAGGAGCAACTCAAGGAGATCGCGGGCCGTCAGGATCGAGGCGAGTGTGAAGAAGAAGACGGAAGCGAGTCGCAGCCCCGGACGAGGGCGGCTTCCGGAACCGATGTAGGAGTTGACGCCGTCAGCGTCACCCCGGCGCTTGAGGAGGACGACATCAGCCATCACGAAGAGCCCCCCCGTTAAGATGAGTGCGATGGGAAGCAAGAGGGAGATGGCGAATTCCTCCAGGAGACGAAGCAGATCGAGCGGGGGTGTCATGGGGCGGTCAACAGCTTTCCAAGGATAAGTGGGGTTACTTCCAGGAGCGAAGTCACGGCAAGATCGCAATCCTTCAGCGCCTCGACGGGATGTGTTGTTGCGACTCCGACCACCTTCATGCCGCCACGCCGAGCGGCCTCGATCCCGGCAAAGGCATCCTCGATGACGACGGCATTATTCCGGTCGAGACCGAGGGCGGCCGCCGCCTTAAGGAACACTTCCGGATCGGGCTTCCCATGGGAGACATCATCACCGCAAACGACCGCATCGAAGAGGGTGTCCAGTCCGGTTGCGGCGAAGAGGGCCTCGAGATTCCTACGCGGGGTCGATGAGGCGACCGATCGTGGAATCCCCTCCTCTTTCAAGGCCTCAAGAAGCTCGCGGGCACCGGGAAGGATGTTCACTCCGCGTTCGGCAACCAGGCCACGATAGAGTTCTTCCTTGCGGTCGGCCAACTCTCGCACCAGCACAGGATCCTCCGCCCAACGAAGGGATGGAATGATGACCTCGTTCTTTTTGCCAAAACCGGCCTTGAAGTGTCCCTCGGGCAGAGGCAAACCCCGTTCCCCGGCCAGTAACTCCCAGGAACGTTCATGCTCCGGGGAGGAGTCGATCACGACCCCGTCCCAGTCAAAAAGGACTCCCCATGATGATTGCACGGCAAGATGAAACTGGATCGTAAGGCTCGGGGCAATGGGATTATTGCACTTGTGCAGGCATGACGATCCCATGAGACTGCCGGCCGATGAATTTTGGCCGTATCATTGTTTCGCTTCTCATTCTGGCAACTCTCTCACCGGCAAAGGCAAAGGCACCGACCGTACCCTCTCCGGAGAGGAAATCACCGTTTCCAGAAATCGCTGCGAGCGTCGTGCGCATCCAAGCCGCCATTCAGGACCCCGATTACCGCACCCCTTGGAATGCGGGGCATGTCTCCGGTGGAACCGGATCGGGATTCATCATGGAAATTCCGGGACTTGGCAAGCGGATCGTGACCAACGCCCATGTGGTCAGCAATGCGCGCTTCATCACGGTTACCCGAGAGGGGGTGAACCATCCCTTCCGGGCGAAGACAGAATTCATCGGCCATGACTGCGATCTGGCGATGGTGGCCGTGGAAGATACGGCTTTCTTCGAGGGGGCCCGCCCGCTCACGCTCGGCGGCATCCCCGCGATCGAGAGCACCGTCAGCGTCTACGGATATCCCCTCGGTGTTGAGCGCCTGAGCGTGACCCGAGGCATCGTCTCGCGCATCGACTTTAATCTCTACGCGCACTCACAGGTCGACTCCCATCTGGCCATCCAGATCGACGCGGCGATCAATCCCGGCAACAGTGGCGGCCCCGTGATTCAGGGTGGCAAGGTGGTCGGCGTCGCTTTTCAGGGATACTCAGGGCAAGTCGCCCAAAATGTGGGGTTCATGATACCGACCCCGGTCATTAAACGCTTCCTGCGGGATCTCTCCAAGGGAAGCTACACCGGCTACACCGATTTCTCCTTGGCGATCAGACCGTTGCAGAGCCCAACAGCGCGAAAAGCGCTCGGAGTCCCCGTGGAAAATGCTGGGGTCCTCGTCACCGACGTCCACGAAATAGGATCAGCCTACGGGTTTCTCCAGAAAGATGATGTGCTACTAGGCATCGACGGACATCCGATCGCCTGCGACGGGAGAGTTGATCTGGACGGCGAGTCGGTCGACATGAGCGAGGTGTTGGAGCGGAAATTCGAGGGGGAGACGATCCGTTTCGACGTACTGAGGGGGGGGCGGCGGCTTTCGCTCGAGTTTCCCCTCAGGGGAACATCGCCTTTGCGGATGCAGTCCATGGCCTACGATACAGCCCCCCGCTATCTGCTCCACGGCGGTCTGCTCTTCCAACCGCTCGACAGAAATCTCCTTGCGAGCATGGGTAACGGCGACCTGCGCATCCGAAGAACCTTCAATGAGTTCGCGACGCGCCACCTCTACCTGACGCGCCCTGAGTTCGTGGTACTTAATAGGATCCTGCCTGATCCGGCGAACGCCGACTGCGACGGCCAGAGGACGGGCATCGTCGATACGATCAACGGAGTTCCGATCCGCTCACTGAAGGATGCCGCAGCGGCGTTTGCAAAACCGACCGAGTATGATGTCATCGTGCTGGAAGGTGTCGGCCTTCCCATCGTGCTGAAGAGGGCCGAGGTTCTCACGGCAAATCCACGGATCATGAAGAACTACGGAATTGCTTCCGACCACAATCTCTGACGCCATGATGCTTCGCTCCCTAAACGCAATGGCCTCGGCGATATTGCTCTCCGCGACTCTGATTCTCAGCGGGTGCGACGGTTTTTCCATCATTGCCCCGTTCAAGAAGGGCGGACCCGAGGACTCCATCCTAAGAGTGCACTCAACCGTCCAGTACCCCGACATGAGGCGGCCCTGGCTGAAGAAACCACCCTTCAAACGCGAGGGTCTTGGCACGGTCATCGCCGGTGGAAGAATCCTGGTGACTGCCGATATGGCCGCCCATACCACCAGCATTGACCTCGAGACTCCGGACAATAAGGTGCACGCGACAGCCTCGGTGGAGGTCCTGGACGAGGAAAGCAACCTGGCGATTCTCATCCCCTCCGGGCAGGAGATCCTGAAGTCCCGCCAACCGATGCGTCTTGCAGGCGCACTTCCCCAAGGAACCACCCTAAAGGTCCTCCAACTGGAAGGAAACGGCTCCCCCGCCCTGAGCACAGCCACCATCAACACCGCTGCTGTGGGCGGATATCCTATGGGTAATTCCTACCTGATGTACCGGATCACGACCACCATTCCCCAACGGGACGGGATCTATGAAATCCCGGCGCTTCATGACGGTCGCTTGGCCGGAGTTATCATGCGCTATGACCCCAAGACTCAGAGTGCCGACATCATCCCCTCACCACTGATCGGGCGATTTCTGAAGGAAGCCGGGCACCCTGGATTCAAGGGGCTCGCGCGTGCCGGAATCTCATGGGCTCCCCTGCGCGGCGCAACGCTCCGGGAATGGCTCGGATTATCCAAGGATCAGGGTGGTGTGGCCATCGTCCCTGTCCGCAGCGGCCCGGCGACGAAGGCAGGAATCCGAAAGGGTGATGTGATGCTGACACTCGCGGGTAAGGCGATTGATTCCGAGGGGAACTACGTGGATCCGGTCTTGGGAAAAACAAGCTTCTCCAATCTCGTGAGCATGGAGTCGGCGCCCGGCGACCGGATCGAGATCGGCTATTTCAGACCCGACGGCGAGGGAAAGGGATCAAGGGGTATTGCGACCCTGACGCTGGAAGGCAGGAATCCGGCGTCCGAAATCTCACCTCCGCTGCTCGATGGGGAGAACGTTCCTTACGTCTTCTACGGTGGACTATTGCTCCAGGAGCTCTGCCGACCCTATCTTTATGAATGGGGAGGCAACTGGCCCTCAGAGGCTCCGCAGAATCTGGTCTCCCTGGATGCCTTCCAGAACGAGGAGACGGTGGATCGCAAGCGGTATGTGATCCTCTCGGGAATACTCCCCTCAGAACAGACACTGGGAGCCGATCAACTGATCAATCAGCTCGTGGAGCGGATCAACGGGATGCCTATTCGATGCCTCAGCGATGTGGCCGAAGCTCGGAAACATCCGCAGGGAGGCTTTCACCGGATCGATCTGGACGGGGGGGCGGGGCCAGTCTTCCTCGATGATGCAACACTTGCCTCCGAGGAGACTCGTCTGAAAATCCAATACGGCATCCCAGCTGACATCAATACCTTTCAGAAAGCGGCTACCCCCAAGATACGGCTTCCGTCCCTTTTAAGCCCTGATGTCGCTTTTTGACGCTCGACTGAATCGAACTCTGGATTAGCTTGGTGATTTAGCTTTTTCCAAATCATGCCAGAGAGAATCCTCGTCGTCATCCCCACCTACAATGAGAGGGATAATCTTCCCAAGATGGTGGAGCGGCTGCTGGCGTTGCCCGACGGGGTCGAGATCCTTGTCGTCGATGATGGCTCTCCTGACGGAACCGGCAAGTGGGTGGAGGAGACTTCGTCGGGTGAACCGCGCCTGCATCTTCTCTCCCGCACAGCCAAGAACGGCCTCGGCCGGGCCTATGTGGCGGGATTCGAGTGGGCCCTTTCCCATGGATACGAGCTGATTGTCCAGATGGATGCCGATTTTTCCCACTCCCCGGAGGATGTCCCAAAACTGATTGCGGGCATCCGTGAGTCCGGTGCCGACCTTGCCATCGGATCGCGTTATGCGGGTGGAATCCGGGTCATCAACTGGCCGCTCAACCGACTCGTGCTGAGCGTCGGAGCCTCCTACTACGTCAAGTGGATCACCGGGATGCCGGTCTGGGATCCCACAGGCGGCTTCAAATGCTGGCGTCGCGCCACCCTCGGATCAATCAACCTCCCGAGCGTGAAATCCAATGGCTACGGCTTCCAGATCGAGATGAACCACAGGACCTGGATCCGTGGCCTGCGCATCGTCGAGGTGCCGATCATCTTCGCCGACCGCGTCGAGGGTACCTCCAAGATGTCGAAGAAGATCGTCGTCGAGGCCCTCCTGATGGTCTGGGGACTCCTTTTCGCGAGCGGCCTGCGCCGCTCGCCCAAAGCCAGGAAGACTCCCTGATTTTTCATCCTTCAACTCCTCTTCGCCCCTACTCAATGAGCAACGACATCACCGCCAATCCCGGGTTTTCCGAATCAGCCAACCAGAAAGAAGAGCGGATTCACCCCTTCCGGGTGTTCGACCGACATGAGCGTCTGACGGCACTCCTTTGCTCCCTGATCGCGCTCGTGACCTATTGGACGACCGTGATGCCGAACATCGGCCTCAACGACGATGGGGAAATGGCCACCGCGGCCCTTCATTGGGGGGTGATGCACCCCTCGGGTTATCCCCTCTGGACGATTCTCGCAGGCATCTGGAGCCACATCATCCCCTTCGGCAACGGCTCCTGGAAGATCAATCTCTTCTCGGGTCTCTGCACTGCCGCCGCTGCCGGAGTCTTCTCTCTGATCTCGCTGAATGCAACACGCTGGCTCGGTGTGGCGAAACTGCCAGCAACCGTTCTCTCGGTTGCCTCCACGCTGACCTTCGTCTGGGTAACCCCCATCTGGTCCCATGCCGTGGTCGGGAAGGGACTCTACGCGCTGCATGTCTGCCTGATGATGGTCTTTCTGATGCTCACCTATGTCTGGATCAGGAGGCCCTACTGGAAGAATGCCTTTGTCTGGCTCCTCTTCATCTTCTGCCTCGGAATGAGCAATCATCACATGACACTCGCGATGGCTTTCCTGCCGCTGCTGGTCATCCTGCTCCTCCATGCCGAGTTGTTCTGGGAATACGCGCTTTACAGCATCTTCACGGCCGCCCTGCTCTATCTGGGATTCGCCTACCTCTCGACCGATCAATACCACGCACTGGCAATGAAGGCGGCCATTAGGCTCCTCTACTGCGTCTGGGCAGGATTCCTCCTGCTGGTGATCGTCCGCAGGAAACTGACCGAATGGCGTCAGGGACTTCTGATCCTGGTGGCTGTCTTCGCCGGACTGCTCCCCTACGCCTACATGCCCCTCACCTCCTCCACGAATCCCCCGATGAACTGGAGCTACTGCAGCACCCCTGAGGGATTCTTCTACGCGATCAACCGATCCCAGTACTGGGGAACTCTGGCCGACCAGCTTCAGGGAACCGTTGGAAAACTCGTCGGCGTGCCTCCCGTAGAGAAGCAGAAGGGGCCGAAAGCGCCGGACGAAGAATCTACCCTTCAGTCTTTCAACGGGTTCTGCAAGGTCTTCTGGCGGGTCATGGCCCAGAATATCTCCCCCATCCCGCTGATCTTCGCGCTGGCGGGATTCCTGCTTTTCTGGCGACTCCCCAAAGAACAACGCATCTGGTTCTACCTTCTCGTCATCGGTTTCTGTCTCTCGGCATTCCTGCAACCTCTCTCTTGGAACAACGGCTACGACAATGCCGGGTGGGACATGCAGTACCAGTATCAGAGTCTCTGCTACGCGTTCTTCATCATGCTGGCGAGCTTCGGCGCCGCCGCTCTCTTCTCCCGACTCGAAGCGCGCTTCCCTGACAGAAGCTGGGCCCGATGGATCATTCCCTCCGTCGCGATCGTGTCGGCGATCTACACCTTCGTTGTTTCGCTTCCGAACAGCTCCCAACGCGGTCACTGGTTCGGCTGGATGTACGGGCACGACATGCTGGTCGATCTGCCCAAGGACAGCTTTGTCTTCGGAGGAACGGATCCCGGCCGCTTCGTCCCAACCTACATGGTCTTCGGGGAGAGTTTTGAGAAGTACAAGCGTGACCCGGATTTCGATCGGCGTGATCTCTACATCGTCACCCAGAATGCACTCGCCGACACCTTCTACAACCGCTACATCCGCTCCCATTACACCGCGGAGCGGCCGACCACCTTCTCATGGCTCGAGAAGCTGATCGGACGGGACAAGACCTATCCCGAGGAGCGCCTGACCTTACCCCACCGCGAGGATATCATGGCTCTCTTCGAAGTGCTGATGCGCCAGTATCAGGCCAACCCGGCCGCGATGCCCAATCCCCAGAGTGACCCCGTGGCCCTCAACTCCTCCGTGGCCGAATGGATCTTCCTGCGCAACCGGGACAAGAAGGACGGGACGCCGCGCCATTTCTACGTCGAGGAGAGCTTCCCGATGCAGTGGTCCTATCCCTACGCCATCCCTCACGGGCTCTGCTACGAGATCGCCCATGACAAGATGGACGCCCTTCCGCCCGGCACAGCGGAGAAGGATGTCGCCTGGTGGGATGATTACATCAGGAAACTGGATGCCGTCCCTGGCTTCCGCCACGACGACCTCGCCATGCATTCCTTTGCCAAACTGCGCAACACTGGAGGCAACATTTACTCCTTCCGGAACATGAATGATGCCGCCGAGCGCGCCTACAAGCAGGCCCTCTCGATGTGGCCTGCCAATACTGAGACGACCAGCAATCTGGTGAATCTCTACACCAGGATCGGTCGCTTCAAGGATGCCAGGGATCTTGTCGCCGGATACCTCCCCCTGGATCCCAACAGCAAGGTTCTCCAGCGTCTTGCCGTCGCCACGGAGGCCCGCCTGAAGGCATCGCAGGAGCTTCCTCTTCAGATGATGAACCTGCAGGCCAACCCGAACAACCGTCAGGCTCTTGCACCGGTTCTTCAGAGCCTCATGATCCTGGGCCGGGTGGACGACTCGGACCGGATCATTTCCAGCTCCATCGCCGCAACTCCCAAGGATGTCCCATTCCTGAGGGACATGATCAACTTCTACGCAACCCAGAACCGCCTTCCCCAGGCTCTCGAAGTGGCCAGAAAACTTGAAAAGGCCCAACCTGACCAGTGGGATGTTCCCTACACGATCGCCAAGTACGAACTCATCACGGGACAGCGGGAGGCCGCTTACGCCAACATCCGCAAATCCGTTCAACTCGGGGGCAACGCCGCCCTCCAGCAGATCGCACGCGAACAACTCTTCCAGCAGGTGGCCGGTGATCCAGCCTTCCAGCAGGCCCTCCGAAACGAGAATCCCTCGCCGGCAAGCAATACCCTTCCGGGAGTCTTAAATTCCGTTCCGGGAGCTGGGACAAAACAGAATCTGAAAGGATCTAAAAAATAACCGGGGTGAGTCGTCTCAGGCTGCCGGTTTCTCCTTGCGAAGGAACCGCCCCGGCGCTTCATTACTTTGCTTCGCCGGTTGATCCGGCATCCATCAACGGGCCGTAGCTCAGCTTGGTAGAGCGCCACGTTCGGGTCGTGGAGGCCCAGGGTTCGAATC
Organism: Spartobacteria bacterium; assembly: GCA_947482345.1. Lineage (GTDB taxonomy): Bacteria > Verrucomicrobiota > Verrucomicrobiia > Chthoniobacterales > UBA6821 > UBA6821. The sequence continues at coordinate 6,218 of CANKJN010000019.1, read as the reverse complement.
CCTGCGGCCCGAGTTGATGGGATAGGGCAGGTTTTTACAGAGATCCGTAACTGCTGCGGGAGAAATCTCTCCTCCACCCACTGCAAGTAGCGAGAATCCCTAGTAAACAAGCGGGGGATTCCCCCCGGAATCCTGAATTCCCGATCCTGATTCCTTCTCAGCCGCTGCTTTCCGGGCTTCCTCTTCCTCGACTTTCTCCTGGAGGAAGGATTTCAGTTCCGGGATCCCCTCGCCCAGTTCGGCGCAGATGGGGAGTATGGTCACTCCCTTGTATTTCTTCTTAAAGAGTTTCAGGTTCGCCTCAGCCTCGGGCATGTCCATCTTGTTGGCCACGATGCACCATGGACGGTCGGCGAGTTCGGGGTTATAGAGCTCCAGTTCCCTGCGAAGCGCCTTGAGGTCATCCAGGGGACTGCGGCCCTCGGATCCGGCCATATCGAGGACCATGAGGAGGTAGCTGCAGCGCATGACATGACGGAGGAACTGATGTCCCAGTCCGCGGTTCTCATGAGCACCCTCGATCAGTCCCGGAATGTCGGCCACGGTCGTCTTCCGGTAATCCTCGAGATCGACCACGCCGACCTGGGGATTCCGGGTCGTGAAGGCGTAAGATCCGACCTTGGGATGGGCTCGGGAGATGGCGCGGAGCAGGGTCGACTTGCCTGCGTTGGGATAACCGACGAGACCCGCGAAGGCGATGGATCGCATCTCGAGCAGGAACCATCCCTCCTCACCGGGAGTTCCCTCGGTGAAACGCCTCGGGGCGCGGTTGCGGGAACTCTTGAAGTGGATGTTGCCTCGTCCCCCATTGCCGCCATGGCAGATGATGAATTCCTTTCCCACCTGATCAAGGTCTGCAACGAGATCTTCGAGCATCGGGTCGGGGAGTCCCTTCTTCGACTTCGGCGTCTCGGAGGGTTCTTCCTCCTCGGGGGGTTCCGCGAAGGGATCGTGCGGCTCGGGTGTCGGGAATCGGTAGACGAGGGTTCCCACGGGCACGGGAACCACCAGATCCGGAGCCGACTTACCATGGCGTTGGCGGAAAGAACCCTTGCCTCCGGGTTTCGCCTTCAGGATCGGCTCGAAGAAGAGATTGGCCAACTGGTCGGTGTGCGTATCGGCACGCAGGATCACATCGCCACCATCGCCTCCGTCGCCGCCATCGGGCCCACCCTTGGGAATGAATTTCTCACGGCGGAAACTGGCGGAGCCGTCTCCCCCGTCCCCTGCCTTGGCATGAACCCTGACTCGATCGATGAACATTCCGCTATCTTTGCAGAAGCTTGGCGTAAAGTCGCTCTGTTTTACGGGCAATGGCATCCCAGCCGAAGAACTCCTCGGCGCGCTTCCTTCCGGCGGCTCCCATCCTGGCGGCCAGCGCGGGATCGGCCATAAGGAGATTGATCTTTGCGGCCAGATCAGAGGCGAAGACCTCGGGCTCCGTTGCCTCGAAGGGGCTCCCGGTCATCTGCTTGAGCGGAACGAGGAAGCCGGTCTCGCCGTCAACGACGACCTCCTTGATGCCTCCCACGGCACTTGCAACCACGGGAGTGCCACAGGCCATCGCCTCGAGATTGATGATCCCGAAGGGCTCGTAGATCGAGGGGCAGACAAAGACAGAGGCACCCGAGTAGAGGGAAATCGCCTCGGGCCGCGTGACCATCTTCTCGATCCAGACGATCTCCCCGTGGTGCTCGCGGGCGGCGGCCACGGCCTGCTGCATCTCGGTGGCGATCTCGGGGGTGTCGGGGGCGCCTGCGCAAAGAACGATCTGGAAGCCGGGGTTCAGGTGCCGGATGGCGCGGACGAGATGGATGATCCCCTTCTGCCGGGTGATGCGGCCGACGAAGAGGACGTAGGGACGTTCAGGATCGACTCCCAGCGCCTTCAACGCCGCGGGATTCTCAACCGCACTGTATTCGGAGAGATCGATCCCGTTGTGAATGACGCTAATGCGTTCCTCCTTCACGTCAAAGAGGGAGAGGACATCCCGCTTGGTCTCCGCGGAGACGGCGATGACCGCATCGGCCATCTCGAGTGCGGTCTTCTCGACCCAGAGACTGAAGTCGTAGCCGCCACCGAGCTGCTCCCTCTTCCAGGGGCGCAGCGGTTCCAGGGAATGCACCGTGATCACGAGCGGAATGCCATAGTTCAGCTTGGCCATGATGCCGCCGAGATGGGTGTACCAGGTGTGGCAGTGGACGAGATCGGCACTGAGGCCGGCGCCATTGAAGTCAACGCAACGGCGTGAGGCGCCGAGCGGACTCTGCAGCGGCTTTGAGCAGGTCATCTCGGGGGTTCCGGTGCCGAATCCCCTCACCTGCAGATTTCCAAGATCCTCCTTCTGATCACCGAAGCAGCGCACCTCCACCTCCATGAGCTTGGCCAGTTCGCGGCTCAGATAGTCGACATGGACTCCGGCTCCCCCGTAGATGTTCGGCGGATATTCGTTGGTGAGCAGAAGGGTTTTCATGGGGATCAAACTGGTCTGTTGGCGATTTGGACTCTCAGGCTGAAAGATTCCTCCCCTGATTTATCTGCTTTCCAGGAAATAGTCCAATAGACCGAATCAGAGACACTTCACGGGTAGCAGGAGTTGGAGCACACCCGACCCCGGCACGAGGCGCTGGGCCTCGATTTGGGTCAAGGAGGCCTTGGAAATATTCACCGAACTGCTCTTTCCAAGATCGAGAAGGGTGGCGACCAATGAACTGAAATCCGGCTCATGACCCACAAGCAGGATGCTCTTGAACCTGCTGTAGGCTTGAATCTCGGCCAAGGCCCTCTCGGGATTCATGCCGCACGCCGCCCAAGGAACCTCGGAGATGTCGGTCTTGCCAAGGATCTTGGAAACGATTCCGGCAGTTTCACGGGCACGGACGACCGGACTGGTGAGGATCAGATCAGGCCTCATGCATTGCTCCTTCATGAAGCACCCGACCCGACGCGCCTGTTTAGCCCCCTTCTCCGTTAATCGCCGGGAGAAATCATCCGCACAATGAGGCTCCGCCTCGGCATGGCGCAGGAGGTAGAGAATCATGGGGAATTTATTAGGCTGAAGGCTGAAGACTGAAGACTATTAGGCTGGAAAAACTGAAAGCGGAAACGTGCAGAATTGCTTCTCTGTCTTGTCCTTCAGTCTTCAGTCTAAACTGCTTCAGCCTTGCGGCTAAGGGTTCCCTACTCCGCATCACATCGCCATCCCGCCGTCGACGGCCAGAACCTGACCGGTGATGTAGGAGGCGGCGGGGCCGGAGAGGAAGGCCACCGTTCCGGCGATCTCCTCGGGCTGGCCGAAGCGTGCCAAGGGGATCTGCGCAAGGGCCCCCTTGCGGATCTCCTCGTTGAGGACGGCGGTCATGTCCGTTTCGATAAAACCGGGGGCCACGACATTCACCGTGATGCCACGGCTGGCAACTTCCTTGGCAAGTGCCTTGGTGAGGCCGATCATGCCCGCCTTGCTGGCGGCGTAGTTGGTCTGACCGGCTAGCCCCATCAGACCGCTGACCGAGCTGATGTTGATGATTCGGCCGGAGCGCTGCTTCATCATGGTGCGGAGCAGGGCGCGGATGAAGTTGAAGGCTCCCTTGAGGTTTGTGTCGAGAACGGCATCCCAGTCCTCGGAGGACATGCGCATGAGCAGGTTGTCCTTGGTGATTCCCGCATTGTTCACGAGAATGTCGGCACGGCCGAAGTCGGCAACGATCTGCTCTCCAACCTTCTGGACGGCGTCGAAATCGGCGACATCAACGGCGTAGGCCTTGGCCGATCCCGGACGGATCGCCTCAAGTGCGGCGGCGACCTTCGAGGAATTCGCCTCGCTGCGGCTCACAACGGCAACCTTGGCCCCGGCCTCGACGAAATAACGGGCGATGGATTCCCCGATGCCGCGTCCGGCTCCTGTGACAATGGCGACTTGATCCTGAAGGGGTCGGTTGGTGGTGCTCATAAAGTGATGGTTGCTGGGTAAAAATGGAAGAAATGCGGTCTTCTTGGCTATCCGAGCCGAGGGGCCGGGGCAACGCCATTCTCTCCGCATACCAGAACCGTAAGGCAGGACTTTCTGCGTGACCACAGTGTCACGGCGAGGCATTTTTTGGAACTGCACCTTGATCGACATGGGAAATTTCACCGCATTTGAAAAGAAGATGGCCTCCGCCGGAATGGGAGAAGCCGTCATTCGCGCGTTTCGCCGCAATTACGAGGCGCTCATGCGTCAGGAGACCGGGATGATTCCCGAGACCTCGATCTCTCCGGCCGATGGGCTTGCCTCGCTTGAGTCCCTGTCAGCTCAAGCCGATGCGGCCGATGCCGCTCTCCTGTCCCAGGCGGTGGTGATCAAACTCAATGGCGGACTGGGAACGGGCATGGGCCTACAGGGGCCGAAGAGCCTTCTGGCCGTCCGAGACGGCGTCAACTTTCTCGACCTCATGGTGCGTCAGATCATGGATCTGCGCAAACGAAGCGGGACCGCCGTCCGCCTCCTCCTGATGAACAGCTTCAGCACAAGTCGGGAGACGCTGGCCCACCTGCTTCACTACCACGCCGAGGGTCTCTCCGATACCGGCGAGGTGGAGTTGATGCAGAATCAGATCCCCAAGATCGACGCGCGAACCATGGAACCCGTGGAATGGCCGGCCGATCCCGAGCTCGAATGGTGCCCGCCGGGTCATGGCGACCTCTATCCCGCCTTGGTCGGGAGCGGATGGCTCGATCGACTGCTGGCGGAGGGGGTCAGATACGCCTTCGTCTCCAACTCCGACAATCTGGGAGCGATTCTCGACCCCGTGATCCTACGTCATTTCGCGGAATCGGGTTCAGCCTTCCTCATGGAGGTCACGCGGCGGACGGCGGCGGACCGCAAGGGAGGGCACCTGGCGGTCCGCACGACTGACGGAAGACTGCTTCTGCGCGAGGTGGCCCAATGTCCCGAAGAGGATCTGGAGGCATTCCAGGACATCGCGCGACACCGTTACTTTAACACAAACAGCCTCTGGATCCGACTCGATCTGCTCAAAGAACAGCTTGAGGCGAATGACGGGTCACTCCCCCTGCCGATGATCCGGAACAGCAAGACGGTCGATCCCCGGGACAAGAAATCGACGCCCGTGGTTCAATTGGAAACCGCGATGGGCGCTGCAATCGAGTGCTTTCAGGGCGCCTCGGCAATCGAAGTCCCGCGCAGTCGCTTCGCACCGGTCAAGACAACGTCCGATCTGCTTGCCCTGCGTTCCGATGCGTATGAAGTGCTTGGGAACGGACAAGTCCGCCTCGCCGCATCCCGCGAGGGAGTCCCTCCGGTGATCACTCTGTCGGATGATTACAAACTGGTCGACCAGATCGAGGCATTGGGCGGTCCTAGCCTGATCGACTGCGCCTCCCTCTCGGTCAAAGGCCCGATCCACTTTGAATCAGGCGTGATCCTCAAGGGTGACGTGGCTTTTGAAAACACCGGCAGTACGACACAGAACGTGAAGGCGGGAGTTTATCAGGATCAACAAATCCGGTTTTAATACCGGCTCTTTTCAGGCTGTTAGGAGGTTAGAAAAGTTAGAACGTTGAAGCGTTACACAGTGGATCAAAACAGCCCTGATCTGAGAATCGTGATGACGAATTCAGAGAACTCGTCTCAGCAGCACGGGGCGAGTCGAATCAAGGGTTCCAATACAGTCCCTTGTAACCCTTTTAACCCGGATTTTGCAATGGAACCATGACACAAGGTCTGGAGTGTTCACCAAGATGGCGAAGACGAAGCAAGTGAGGGAGAACCACGCCGTAACGGATGCACAGCAACGGCCGGGTATGCCAAAACGCGAAAGTCACGAAATGCCGAGGGGTGAGAGAAGGAAAAATGAAGTCTAATGACTTCCTTCATTTCCTGCTCTTCGTGTTTCGTGGTTCCTTCGGTATTCAATCCCAGCCTGCCTGCCAAGTTACCTCCATTCCTGTTTTTGCTAGCCCGGCCGTTGCTTTGCATTTGAACTCGGGCTTTCCCAAGCCACTCGCCCCCATTGGGGCTGCTTCGCAGTCCTATCAGCTCCCGCCAGTCGCTGATTTGTTACGGCTGATTTCCTGATGAAATTCTTTGCTCACCACCCTTTAACCCAGATTTTGCGATAGCGCTGGTGTAAAAGAGTAGGGAGCATCACCAATATGGTGAACCCGCAATACGAGATTGAGTACAGCGACGAGAAGGTGACGGGATGGGGAGGGATGAG
>CANKJN010000018.1 GCA_947482345.1 Spartobacteria bacterium | reverse complement strand
ATTGGAAGGAAAACGGAGTTCTTCCCAAACCGGTAGCTCTGGCTTAGCGCCAGCGCCCGAGCTGTGCGGCTCGGGCTGCCGCTACCTTGCCCTACCGGGCATTTACGAATAACTCCTTGAATGTCCATATTCCCAGACCTACAAGGCGCAGAGGATGTTGGACTGCGAAGCAGCCCCGGCAGGGGTGAGCGGCGCGGGCACGCCCGAGTCAAAAGCGCAGTTAAGGATGGGGTAAGGTTCGTCTTGCTAACGGATCGGAAGAGGCCTATCCACTCCCTCATCTGTCGTACCTGCACCCATGCCAACAATTGAACTCACTAACTCGATTGCGGCCCCTATCGAGCGCGTCTTTGACTTGGCTCGCAGTATTGACCTCCATACGGACTCGACCTCAGGTACAGGTGAGCATGCTATTGCAGGAGTCACATCCGGTCTTATCGGCCTAGGTCAAGAGGTTACCTGGCGGGCAAAACATTTTGGCATTTGGCAATCGCTCAAGGTTTGCATCACGGAATATGAGCGCCCGAATCATTTTGCCGATGTGATGCTGCGAGGGGCGTTTCGAAGCATGGAGCATCACCACTATTTTGAACAGGCTGGCAACTCAACGATCATGCGCGACATTTTCAGCTTCAGGTCACCTCTCGGAATCTTGGGCAGCATTGCTGACATCTTATTTCTGACGCGCTACATGAAATCGTTTCTTATCGAACGTAATAGAGTGATTAAATTAACGGCAGAGTCTGATGCTTGGAATAAATACATTGGGCCATCGTCTCCGATTCATCTGCCGTGATGTCCTACTTGCTAAATCATCTTGTTTCCTAACTGTCATCAGGAAGATGATGACCCAATGCGTTACGTACTCTTTGGTGGAAGTGGACAAATCGGTGCACTCTTGGCGCGTGAATGGAGTGCCAGAGGAAATCAGGTAACGGTTGTCTCCAGAAAGAAGCCTGATGGTCCTTGGAATTGGGTTGCCTGGGATGGTGTTACCCCTGGTCTATGGCAAAGTGCCCTTGAAGGAGCCGACGTGGTGGTCAATCTCGCCGGCAGAAGTGTCGACTGCCGGTACAATCACAAAAACAGAGCCAGCATTCTGAATTCCAGAGTCGATTCAACGAGGGCGATCGGTAAAGCCATCGCGGCTTGCCCTCAACCTCCCAAGCTCTGGCTTCAATCCAGCACAGCCACGATCTACTCCGACAGGAGGGATGCCCCCAATGACGAATTCACGGGTATTTTGGGTGGTGGGGAACCCTCCGCTCCCAAGTCATGGGTTTTCAGCATCAAGGTTGCCAAGGCATGGGAAGACGCGCTGGCTGAGGAATCTCTACCGGCAACGCGACGGATTGCCCTCCGCTCGGCAATGGTGATGAGTCCCGATCCGGGGGGAGTCTTCAGCGTCTTGCTCCGTTTGGTGCGTTATGGGCTCGGAGGAACCATGGGGGACGGAGGACAATATGTCTCTTGGATCCATGACCGTGATTTCGTCCGTGCCATTGATTTTCTGATCAAATCAGAACACATCAGCGGTCCCGTGAATCTCGCATCGCCCTTACCCCTTCCCAACGCACGTTTCATGAGTTCCCTGCGTACTGCCTGGGGACAAAGGCTAGGCCTCCCTGCCACCTCCTGGATGCTGGAGATAGGTGCCGTCTTCTTGCGAACCGAGACCGAGTTGATCCTCAAAAGCCGAAGGGTGATCCCCGGCATCCTTCTCAAGGAGGGATTTGATTTCCAATACCCCGATTGGGAAAAAGCTGCCGCAGATTTGTGTCGCCGCTGGCGACAACGCCCATGAGCGTTCCCTATCCCATCATCCTCTTTGATGGAGAGTGCGGATTTTGCCATGGCGCGGTTCGTTTTATCCTTCGCAGGGAGAAAAGGCCCCTCTTTCATTTTGCAGGATTCGAGACAGCGGCTGGAAGACATCTTTGCCAACAGGAAGGCATCGACCGGGAGATGATCCGAAGCCTTGTGCTGATACGGGGCCGAGGGGACGTATTGATTAGGAGTGATGCCTCCCTGACAATCGCCTCGGAACTACGGTGCCCATGGAACTTGCTGACACTCCTGAGGATCATTCCGAGGGGACTTCGGGACGTGGTTTACAGGATCATTTCTTCTTTGCGCGCACGTCTTGCTGCCCCCCCTGCCTGCACACTTCCGGTGCAACAAGCTGACCTGAATGCTTCAAGGTTTTGGTCAGACCTCTGAGCTCACCTAGCCATATCGTTATAAGCTAAATAAAAACCCTAGCGATAGTCGGGTTTGTGAGAGTCTAGCCAAGCGCCTCAGCTGCTGCCTAATTGATAGCAGCCATCTCACGGCGGACGGTGCCATCCCTGCCGGCACGGCTTCGCAGTCTTACCCACTCTGCGTCTCCGCGCCTCGGCGGGAAAATTCTTTCTACCAAACCATCGCTTTCAACCGCGTGGCGGCCTCGAGCACCTTCTCGCGGCTGTTGAACGCGGAGATACGGAAGTATCCCTCGCCGGCACGGCCGAAGCCGCTGCCAGGCGTGACGACGATATTCGCCTCATTCAGCATCCGGTCGAAGATCTGCCAGCTGGTTTGTCCAACTAGAGCATGAACCCAAATATAAGGGGCGTTCACACCTCCATAGACCTCCAGCCCGCACGACTGCACCGCCTCACGCAGGATTGCCGCATTCCCCATGTAATGTTCCACAAGAGCAGCAACCTCGGCCCGTCCCATCTCGCTGTAGAGGGCGGCAGCGCCTCGCTGGGTGATGTAGCTCACACCATTGAACTTCGTCGTGAAGCGGCGGTGCCAGAGGGGGTGGATCGGGCGGTGCTCGCCGTTGGAGCAGAGTGCGGTGAGGTTCTTGGGGACCACGGTGAAGGCGCAGCGTGTGCCGGTGAAGCCGCCGTTCTTGGAAAAGCTCCGGAACTCGATCGCGCACTCGCGGGCCCCGGGGATCTCGTAGATGGAGCGGGGCACGGAGGGATCGCTCACGAAGGCCTCGTAGGCGGCGTCGTAGAGGAGGATCGAGCCATGCTTGCGGGCATAGGTGACCCATGCCTCGAGCTGTGCGCGCGTGGCTACGGCTCCGGTCGGATTGTTCGGGAAGCAGAGATAGACGATGTCGGCCTTCTCCTCGGGGATCTGCGGCACGAAGCCGTTCGCGGCGTTGCACTCGAGGTAGAGGATGCCCGCATAGGAGCCATCCTCGTTGGCATCGCCGGTGTGGCCGGCCATGACGTTGGTGTCGACATAGACGGGGTAGACGGGATCCATGACGGCGATGCGATTGTCGTCGCCCAGGATGTCGAGGATGTTTCCGCCGTCGCACTTCGAGCCGTCGGAAACAAAGATCTCGTCATCCGCCACGTCGAGACCGCGGTCCCGGTAATCGTGCTGGGCGATCGCGGTGCGGAGAAACTCGTATCCTTGCTCGGGGCCATAGCCGTGGAATCCGCCATGCGTCCCCATCTCGTCGATCGCGGCGTGCATCGCTTCGCGGACGGCGAGGGGAAGCGGCTCGGTGACATCACCGATACCACACCGGATCATCCGGGAGGCGGCTTCGGGATTCGCCTCGGTGAAGGCCTTCACGCGCCGTGCGATTTCGGGAAAGAGATAGCCGGCCTTGAGCTTGAGGTAGTTGGAATTGAGCGTCGCCATAGAGCCGGAGAGTAGAGCAAAAACCGGACTCCAAAGCCAAGCACTGAAGGGGGCAGGGAGGGGTTTAGGCTGAGGGCTGAAGGCCGTTAGGGAAGATTTTTTTCGCAGAGCAGGGGAGCGGTGGTTTTTAATCAGGAACTCAGGAAAGCAGGAAGGGGAGAAGCAGCTTGTGTTTACAGTGGGAAGGTCTAAAGCAACAGAGAACCCCCCATTCCCTATGAACAAAACTCTCCTGCTAACCATCTTGGGCCTTGTCACTATCTGCCGGGTTTCCTTGGGTGCGAGGGATCCGATTTCCAATCTGGTCGATGAATTGTCGGCAAGTCACACGTGGGGGAATGGAGTTTTTCCAATCATTCATCAGCCTAAAACAGCGAAGCCTGAAGAAGTTGTCGCGGCTCATTTTGCCAAGACAACGGATCCGAAAGGCAAAATCCGAGACTTTAAAATTCAGGAAATCCGAGAGGTTAAGATCCGTGGCCCGTTACCCGATGTTTACACGGCCGTTTTGTGCAGAACGGAATTCGGAGATCGTATCATTTTGATGAAGTTCATCTCCCCCGAGTCTGGTTGGTGGACAAGGTAGTTTTTTGGCCGCAACTACATACAGGCCAGAAAGTGAACCTTTCGGCTTCCTGTGTTTCACATTCACTATTCCCCGGACACCCCCCCGCGCTGAAATCAGCGCGGGGTTTCTGAATTTTAACGGGTGATCGAGGGATTTTGGATGCAGGAGCAGGCGCGTGAGCGCAGCCGTAGCTGAACCTACGGCAAGCGAGCGGCAACGAACTCCTGCGCCAAAATCAGCGATCCACCCTAGCGCCGCCGCCGCCGGCCAGCTTCTTCACCTCGGCGAGCGACGCCATCGAGGTGTCGCCGGGGGTGGTCATGGCTAGTGCGCCGTGAGCGGCGCCGAAGTTGACCGCGATCTGCGGATCATCGGTGGTTAGGAAGCCATAGATTAGACCGGAAGCGAAGCTGTCGCCTCCGCCGACGCGGTCCATGATCTCGAGGTTGGGATAGTGGGTGGACTCGTAGAACTTGCCACCCGCCCAGCAGATAGCGCCCCAGTCGTTGATCGTGGCGGTCTTCACTCCGCGCATCGTCGTGGCGACAACCTTGAAGTTCGGATAGGCCTTCACGGCCTCGCCGATCATGGCCTTGAAGCTATCAAGCTCGAGGTTGGTCAGGTTGTGGTCGGCTCCCTTGACCTCAAGTCCGAGGCAGGCGGTGAAGTCCTCCTCGTTGCCGATCATGACGTCGACGGTCTTGGCGATGTGCTTATTGACGGCCTGAGCCTTCTCCTTTCCGCCGATCGCCTTCCAGAGCGAGGGACGGTAGTTCAGGTCGTAGGAGACGATGACTCCATGACGATGGGCGGCCTCGGTGGCGGCGATGACCGTCTCGGCCGCGCTCTCGCTGAGAGCCGCGAAGATGCCGCCGGTGTGGAACCAGCGTGCGCCAAGGGTGCCGAAGATGTGATCCCAGTCGAAATCGGAGGGTTTGATCTGCGAGGCGGCGGTGATGCCACGGTCGGAGACACCCACAGCCCCGCGAACCCCGAAGCCGCGCTCGGTGAAGTTCAGCCCGTTACGAACGGCACGGCCGATGCCATCGTAGGGAACCCACTTGAGCATTGAGGCGTCAACGCCACCCTGAAGGATAAGATCCTCGACTAGTCGGCCGACTTCGTTGTCGGCAAAGGCGCTCAGGACCGCGGTGCGGAGGCCGAAACAACGGCGGAGGCCGCGGGCCACGTTGTACTCGCCGCCACCCTCCCAGGCGCGGAAGGAGCGTGCAGTCTTGATCCGGCCCTCGCCGGGGCAGAGGCGGAGCATGACCTCCCCCATGGAGATCTCGTCATAACGGCATTGATCGGCAGGCCGGAGAGTCAGGATGGACATAAGAATCAGGTTGTTAGAAATCTAGGCTGAAGGCTGATAGGTTCCGAGACTGTTTCAGGCCTTCTGGCTTAACAAGCTAACAGGCTTCAGGCCAATAGTTTTTGGGTTCAATCATCCGAGCTTCGGCACATCGAGCCAGCGGCGCTCCTCCCAGGACTTGAGTCCGAGCTCGGCAAGCTGCACTCCCTTGGCACCCTGCAGGAGATTCCACGGGAAGGGGTCGTTCTTAACGACGTGCTTGAGGAAGAGTTCCCACTGCACCTTGAAGGCGTTGTCGTAGGTGTCGTTGGAGGGGACGCGGGTCCAGCCATCCTTGTAGTTGATCGGGCTGTCGATGTCGGGGTTCCAGACGCAGCGCGGGGTCGCGGCGTGTGCCTGGGCCTTGCAGTCGCGGAGTCCGGCTACTGCCGATCCCTTCGTGCCATCGACCTGCAGGGTGAGCAGGTCGTCTCGGTTGACGCGGACACTCCAGGAGGAGTTAAAGTGGCAGACGACGCCGTTCTCCAGCTCGAAGGTGGCGTAGGCGGAGTCATCGGCCGTGCACTTGTAGGGATTGGCCTGCTCGTCCCAACGCTTCGGGATGTGGGTGGCGCCGAGGCAGGTGAGCGACTTGATCTCGCCGAAGAGATTCTGGATGACGTACTGCCAGTGGCAGAGCATGTCGACGATGATGCCACCGTCATCCTCCTTGCGGTAGTTCCACGAGGGGCGCTGGAGCTTCTCGTGCTCGCCGGTGAAGACCCAGTAACCGAACTCGCCGCGGACCGATAGGATCTCGCCGAAGAAGCCGGTGTCGATGAGGTACTTCAGCTTGAGCAGTCCCGGGAGCCAGAGCTTGTCCTGGACGACGCCGTTCTTGAGGCCGGCGGCGGTCACTTCGTTGTAGAGGGCAAGGGCCTCCTTGGAAGTGGTCGCGGTCGGCTTCTCACAGTAGATGTGCTTGCCGGCCTTGATCGCCTTGCGAACGCCTGCGGGGCGCTGTCCGGTCAGGGTCGAGTCGAAGTAGATGACGTTCTTTGGATCGGCTAGGCAGGCGTCGAGATCCGTGGAGGTGCGGTCGGCCGGCAGTCCTGCGCGCTTGGCAAGCTCGGCGAGCTTCGTGGCGCTGCGGCCGACAAGGATCGGCTCGGGGATGATGACTTCCTCGTCGTTGAGACGGACGCCGCCCTGCTCGATGATCGCCTTGATCGAGCGAAGGAGGTGCTGGTTGGTGCCCATGCGTCCGGTGACGCCGTTCATGATGATGCCGATGCGGTGTTCTTTCATAGTGGTTGGGTTTTTAGGGGTTAGGTGATGGGGAATAGGGAATGGGGAAAAAGCTGAAAGCTGAAACTTGAAACCTGAAGAAAGGGGATGGGTGCTAGGGGGTTAGGCTATTGGACTGTTGGGAGTTGAAGTGAATGAGTTGAAGTTGAGGAGTTCGTCACCTTCCCTCATTTTTCAGTCTTCATTTTGGCTTTCCCTGACGATTACTCCGGCTTCTTCGTGCACTGGGGTTGGGCGCCGGCGGGAAGCGGAGGGGTGGAGCCGACTCCGGCAGGCGGGAGGGTTCCCTCGAGTTCCTGTTTCCAGTGGGCGACGTCTCCGGCGGGACCGTAGACATAGATCATGCGCATCGGGGTGGAGCCGGTGTTGGTGAGCTGATGGAAGACTCCCGAGGGGATGTAGGCGGCCTGACCCGACTTCACGGCGATCCGTTCCTCACCGAGGCACATCTCCCCCTCCCCCTCGACGATGAAGTAGACCTCCTCCTGCTCCTGGTTGTGCCAGGGAACCTGGCCACCGTTCGGCTCGAGAGTGACGTTGCCCATGGCAAAGTTGGTGGCCTGGATCGGGGAAACTCCCCCGACGATGTTCTGGGTGCGGCGACGGGCCGGGTAAGTACGGCCCGTGATCTGTGAGAGGTCTGCGATGATCATTGATTAGGCTATTAGGGGTTTAGACTGAAGGTTGTTAGGTCTGAGGCAATAATCAGATCTTGCCGAAGAAGGTGAGGTACGGAGCGTTGGTCGCCATTCGCTGGATCTGGAGCGCAAGCTCGCGGAGATGGTAATCACCCCACATGGCCGACTCGCCGCAAGGAACCTTCCGGCCCGCTGGAATATGATCCCACCCGTTCGGGCGGTGGTAGACGGTGTGGAGGAGAAGTCCCTCGTGGTTGGGATCGAGGCTGAGGTAGGGTTCGGAGAAGAGGGTCTTCGAGGCGGTGAGGCCGGCGGCCGTGTAGCGTGCCCCCTCCTCCTTCTTGCCATGGCGGTCGAGGTATCGGCCCAGTCGGAGCAGACCCTGCGCGCCGATCGCAGCCGCGGAGCTGTCGACCGGCTCGTGGTCATTAAAGGGATCTGCCGGGCGGTCGTTGTAATCGCCGAGGTGGACGAGGCCGGGGGCGCCGGTGTCCCAGTAGGGGATGCCGTCGGTCGGGGTCTCGCGGATGTAGAACTCCGCGACCGCCTTGGAAACCTCGAGGAAGCGGTCGAGAATCACCTGCTTGCCGCCGAACGGCGCCAGTTCGGCATCGGGAAGCTGTTCGATGTATTCCATCTGCTCGGGGTATCCGCAGAGGATCCAGGCAAGTCCGCGCGTCCAGGTGGAGAAGGGGGTGTAACCCTGCTGGGTGGAGGGACAACGGTAGTTGCCGTCATTGACGTTGAAGATCGACTCGTGGACGACGCGCCCGGGCAGGTCGTAGATGTCGCGCCCCTTTCCGTAGTAGACATTGTAGCGGGCCGTGGTCTCGGCGTGCTGGATGATGCGGGCCAGCAGGGAGGCGGGCTTGTCGTTCTCCCCCATGAGGCGATGACCGAGGGAATGGGCAACCGCGAGTGCGCGCAGGGAGCGAACCGTGTCAGAGAAGAGCGAGTGCGGGCCGTTGAAGGAGTAGATGTAGCCGAGTTCCGGCGTGATCTGTGTCCAGCGCGATGCCTGGACGGCGCCGCTGGCCTTCAGGGCCAGATCATAGAAGTGCCCCTCCCACTCGTTGGCAGGAAGGCGTCCCTCCTGGAGAAGTCGGCGCAGGTTGCCGTAGGTGCTGACGTTGTTGAATCCGTGGTCATGCACACCTATGTGCGTGACGTGCGAGGCCATGAGGCGGAGCGTCCCGTCGCGACCGATGCGGAGCATCTCCTGGTCACCCGTCGCGTCGAACTGCAGGATCGCCGCACCGTACTGGAATCCCTGCGTCCACTCGGTCCATCCGCGGGAGGTGTACTTGCCCTCGATGGTGAAGACCGGGGTGCCGTCGGAGTCCTTCCAGCGCTTTTGGAGGTTGGCGATCTTGGGCGCGGAGGCCTCGAAGACCTTGTCGGCGGCGGCCTTCAGGGAGGCCGGGGTGAGCGTGGTGTCGATCTGGATCATGGGAAGTGGGAGCTGGAAGTTGGGAGTTAGGAGCTCGGGGTTTAGAGGCTGAAGGATGAAGACTATTAGGCTGTTCGACTCTCGACCTTGGACGGTCGACTTTCCCGGGTGGATTAGAGTCGGCGGAGGTGGAAACCACCGTCGAGGTAGATGACGTCGCCGGTGGAGAAGGGGAAATCGCCCCGGCAGATTGCCTTCACGGCGAGACCCACGTCCTCCGGTGTGCCCCAGCGTTTCTGCGGCACAAGGCCGTCGGCAATCAGGGCATCGTATTTCCCCTTCACGCCGGAGGTCATGTCGGTGGCCATGATGCCGGGACGCAGTTCCAGCACCTGCACTCCCTCGGAGGCGAGGCGGGTGGCCCAGAGCTGGGAGACCATGGCCAGACCTGCTTTCGAGATGCAGTAGTCGCCGCGGTTCACCGAGGCGGTGGAGGCGGAGATGGAGGTCACGAAGAGCAGCTTGTACCCTCCGGCAAGACGCGAAGCCCCCGGATTCTTCAGCCAGTAGTTGGCGGCAAGCTGGCTCAGGAAGTAGGGCCCCTTGAGATTGACGGAGATCAACTCGTCGAAGCTCTCCTCACCGGCCTCGGTGATATCGGCGCGTTCGCGCGGAGCCATGCCGGCGTTGTTGACGAGGGCATCGAGATGGCCGAGCTCAGAGATCACTTTCTCCATCATCGCTGCGCGCTGGGCGGAGGAGGCCAGTTGGGCGGAAACGGGAAGGAAGCGCTGGGAGTGATGCTTGGCTGCCGCTTGGCAGGCGGCGACGGTCTCCTCGGCGGCCGCGGCGTTGGAGGCATAATGGATGGCGAGATCGTAGCCTTCCGCGGCGAGAGTGAGGGCGATGCCGCGCCCAAGACCGCGGCTGGCTCCGGTGACAAGGACGACGGGATTGCTCATGACAGCAAAGGATGCAGAAACGGAGCCGGGATTGCATCAGCGGAAAACGCTTTTATTAGCACAAAAACGACTTTATTTTCGTCCTAGATCACTTCCCGTGCCATTCCCGAAGATCCGCGCCTCCTCACTCTCCGGCGGGCGTTCCAAAAGGAACGCCAAGACGCCCGTGCGGCCGATCCTTCTCCGGAG
Organism: Spartobacteria bacterium; assembly: GCA_947482345.1. Classification (GTDB taxonomy): domain Bacteria; phylum Verrucomicrobiota; class Verrucomicrobiia; order Chthoniobacterales; family UBA6821; genus UBA6821. The sequence continues at coordinate 23,572 of CANKJN010000018.1, read as the reverse complement.
GCTTCATCTGCGTTGCGGTGACTGGTCCGTCAGGGAGCTCCGGGTGAACAGGCATCTCCAGCCCTTCGACCTTGGTATTCCCCACCGCCATTCCCACGGACAGCTACTGCTTTACCTTCGCGGCCGCGGGGAGCAGCTCATCGGGAACCGGCACCATCCGGTCGCTCCGGGAGCCGTGTTCTTCATTCCCCCCCGCACCGAGCATGCGTTTCTGGAACACTCCCCGCGTCTCGCCATCTGCCTGGTTGCCGACCTGTCTGGAATCGGCCCGGTGCGCTTCGGAACGGCCACCGGATGGCTTCCTGCCGACGAACTGGCGCTTGTGAGGGAACGTCTCAACCAACTTGCCCATGAACGGGAAGAGCAAGGCGGGCGTGGGAATGGGAACAGCCCTCTGAAACTCGGCGCAGGAGGCGCGGCCCTACTCCTCCTGGAGTCTTGCCGCCGCGCCTGTTCCGACGCGCCGCGTGGCGATGGGGAGGGGGCGCCCATCTTGCGCCGTCTGGTCCGCGCGCTCAAACCGGGCGAGGCAGTGCCACCGCCCGGAGAACTCGCGCGCAGAGTGGGTCTACAGCAGGATTATTTGAACAGACTCGTCCGCAGGAGCACGGGCCTCACGCTGGGACAGTGGCGCGCACGAGAACTCCTCAAAGCATGCAAGCACGATCTCACAAAGGGAGAAACGATCGGCGGAACTGCGCTACGCCTCGGATTTTCAGATTCGAACTATTTCTCGCGCTGGTTCAGACGGCAGACAGGCATGACGCCGGGCGCATGGAAATCGCGTTCCTGATTCCCCCCAATCCATCCGCCTCATTGGATCCGCAGATGTCTGAAAATTCCGAACGCCCCTATTCCTCGCCGAAACGGGTGCGGATCAGCTCCTCAATCTCCGTCAGGACGGTCGTCGCATCGTCACCAACGGCGGTGACGCGCAGGACGGATCCTTTGCCGGCGGCCAGCATCATGAGCCCCATGATGCTCTTGCCGTTCACCCTCTCCTCGTCCTTTTCCACCCAGATCTCGGAACGGAAGCGGCTCGCCGTCTTCACGAAGAGGGCGGAGGGACGGGCATGAAGCCCGTTGCGGTTCTCGATGGTCAGGTCTTTGGAAATCTGGGTGCTCATGAATCGGTGGCTTCTGGCGTCAAGGGGTGGGTTTCATCGCCCTGAGGAGGCGTTCGTTGAATTCACGGGCGGTGTCATGGCCCATGGACTTGAGTTTCTGGTCAAGCGCGGCCACCTCGACCAGTCGGGCGAGATCGCGGCCGGTTCTGACAGGGATGGTGACATGGGGTATCGGGATGCCGAGGATATCGTAGGAATCACGGTCGAGTCCCAACCTATCGATGTCGGGCACTTCGTGCCAGTCCTTTAGCGTGACGACCAGGTCGAGCTGCTTCTCGGGACGAACGGAACCCGCGCCAAAGACGGCAGCGACGTTGATGATGCCGATGCCGCGCACCTCCATGTGGAACCGGGTGAGTTCCTTGCTGGTGCCGATGAGTTCGCGCCCCTCCAGGTTGCGGAAGCGGGTGATGTCGTCGCTGACCAGGCTGTAGCCGCGCTCGATGAGACCGAGCACGCACTCGCTCTTGCCGATCCCGCTGCTGCCGCGGATGAGGACGCCGATCCCCATGATGTCGACCATGCTGCCGTGCTCCGAGGCGACGGGAGCGAAGTCGTCCTCCAGTGCGATCGTGGCCGCGTTGATGAACTTCATCGTCACGAGCGGCGTGCGGAAGATGGGCGTGGAGGCCTTGGCCGCCAGATCGAGCAGACCCGATGGAAGAGGGAGTCCGCGGGCCACGACGAGGCAGGGGATACGCTGGGCGAAGAGGGCCCCGATGCGCTCCGCTCGCTCGGCGGCCGCGAGGCTCTTCAGGTAGCTCAGTTCGGCATGGCCGACGACCTGGATGCGCTTGGCCGCGAAGTAGCGGAAGAAGCCGGCGAGGGCGAGGCCGGGCCGGTTAATGGTCGGCTCGGGGATGAGCCGCTCCATCCCGGCGGAGTCACCCATGAGCTCCAGACCGAGCGCGGGCCCGTGATCGGCGAAGAATTTCCCGACGGTGGGCGGGGAGGCCTTGGCTTTGGATGAGGAGGTGGCTCCGGCGCGTGGCATGGCTACATGGCGAAGGATTCGCCGAGATAGAGTTTGCGGCTGATCGGGTCGTGAAGCAGGAAGTCCTTGTCACCCTGGCTCTCCACCCTTCCCTCGAAGATCAGGTAGGCCCGGTCGGTGATCGCGAGGGTCTCGCGGACGTTGTGGTCGGTGATCAGGATGGCCAACCCCATGTCGCGGAGGTCGGAGACGATCTGCTGGACGTCGTAGACGGCGATCGGGTCGACGCCGCTGAACGGCTCGTCGAGCATGAGCAGCTTCGGATTGGTGACGAGCGACCGGGCGATCGTGAGCCGGCGCTTCTCGCCGCCGGAGAGCGTGAGCGCCTCGTTCTTGGCAATGTGGGTGATGCCGAAGCGCTCCAGGAGCTCGTCACAGCGCATCTCGCGCTCCTTTTTGGAAAGCTCCGTGGTCTCGAGGATCGCCATGATGTTCTGCCGGACCGTGAGCTTCCGGAAGATCGACTCCTCCTGGGGGAGATACCCCATGCCGAGGCGGGCCCTCTTGTACATCGGCTCATGGGTCACATCGTGCCCCCGGAAGAAGGTGCGGCCTCCGTCGGGACGGACCAGGCCCACGATCATGTAGAAGGTGGTGGTCTTTCCTGCGCCATTGGGGCCGAGAAGGCCTACGATCTCGCCCGCGCGGACATGGATGTCGACGCCGTTGACGACGGAGCGGCCGTTGTAGACCTTCACGAGGCCCTCGGTGCGCAGGATCGGTTCGTCTTGGTTGGAAGAGGATGATGTGGAGGACATGGGGAAATGATCCGGGGATCAGGGAGTGACGGCTTTCTCGCCCTGATCGACGATCATGGTGCGGCTGGGTCCGATGGTGCGCGAGCGCCCCTTGGCATTGAGGATCATGACGGTGTTCTGCTGGGTGGCCACCTGATTGTTGATCCCCTGCTGGACCTGGGGCCATTCCTCGAGGGTCACGTCGCCGGAAGCGGTGTCGTAGGTGGCCTTGCCGCACTTGCCGACCGACTTCACGAGATCGCCGCGGTCGTTCCGCTTTTCCTGCACGATGACCACGCTGCCCGAGGCGACGACCTTCTGGAGTCCCTTACGGTCGGGGCGCAGGACGACGTGGAGACGTTCGCAGGTCAGGTCGAACTGCGGGTCGCGGACAACGACATGGCCGATGAAATCGGCGGAGCTGGTGACATTGTCGAAGGTTGCCCCATCATCGCTCTCGATCACGGTGCGCCCTCCCCGGGGACGATCCTGATTACCGACGGTCGCAAAGGGGCCCGCGCCGCCGCCCGGTTGCGGGATCGGCTCGGCCAAGGGTCCGAATCCCTGCGCGCCGATCGGGCCCGGCGAAGCCAAGTGGCCCAGGACGGCCAGGGCGATCAGCGGGATCAGGGAGCGGGAGGCGGGATAAGTGCGCATGGTCATGGCTGGTCGGTCGGTGCTCCGTTGCGGAACGAGGCGCGAACCGGCCCCTTGAATGTGCCGGTTCGTGCGACGGTGTCAAACTCGGCCTTGTCACCGGCGATGTCAAAATCCTCACGCCGTATCACGGTCCTGGTGTCGGCCACGAGGAGCCTGCTATCGAGATCGAGGATGCTGTGCGGGATCTCGACGATGATCTCCTTCTCCTCCTTGTCGGCAAACTGGATCCTGAGGTTGTTGAACTCGACCTTCTTCTCATCAAGTTTCAGCGCGGTCTCCGCGGTCAGGTTCATGGTCAGCTTCCCCTGCTCGTCATACTGTGGGATCTTGATCCCCTTGACCGGTTCGCCCACGGGGACAGGGACGTCCATCGCGCCTGCATTGGTGGGGGTAGCGCGGGAAGGGGACGGAGCGGAGTTCGCCGGCGCCGACTTCACTGCCGGGGTCTCGGCCGCACGGAGGGGCATCGCCGCGCAGAAGAACGCGGCGATCAGGATCAGGAGACGGAGATTCGGATCAGGCAAGCGCACGGCGGATCGCAAGAAGGGACTTGAGGAGGGAGGGCAGGCCCTTGTGGGGAATCTGGTTCGGGCCGTCCGAGGGTGCCTTGGCGGGATTCTCATGGGTCTCAAGGAAGACCCCGTCCACGCCGGCCGCCATGGCGGCGCGCGCGAGCACGGGTGCGAGATAGCCGTCCCCGGTGGTGTGTCCGCCACCCCCGCCGGGACGCTGCACGGAATGGGTGGCGTCGAAGATCACGGGGAATCCCTGCTCCCTCATCCAGTAGAGGGAGCGCATGTCGGCCACCAGGTTGTTGTAGCCGAAGGTGGTTCCGCGCTCGGTGAAGCAGAACTGCCTGCAACCCGCCGCCTTCAGCTTGCCCGCGATCGGGGCGATGTCCCACGGGGCGAGGAACTGCCCCTTCTTGACGTTGACCGCTCGTCCGGCGGAGGCTGCCGCCTTCGCAGCGGCCTCGATCAGATCGGTCTGGCGGCAGAGGAAGGCGGGGATCTGTAACAGGTCGATGAAGTCGGCGGCGATCTCCGCTTCCTCGGGTGTGTGGATGTCGGTCGTGACCGGGGCGCCGATCGCATCTCCCGCCTCGGCAAGCATCCGGCAACCGTCGAGCACCCCGACGCCGCGGTAGGAGGAACCGGATGTGCGGTTGGCCTTGTCGTAGGAGGCCTTGAAGACAAACTTCACACCCAGATCGTCGCAGATCGACTTGATCGTCCGGGCGGCGCGCAAAAGGGGCTTCTCCCCCTCGATCACGCAGGGACCGAGAATGAAAAGCGGCTCCTTACCCCCAAGGCTTACGGAGCTCTTTCCGGAGCCGATCTTGATCGCTGCGGGGGCTGGAGATTTCGGGATGGTTTTCTGCGGAGGCATTGAAAAACGATCTTAGCCGCCGCCGACCCCTCCGGTCACGAGGATTGTTCCGGTTGCTCCTGCTTGCCGGCCGTTCTGATCCTGCTCACCATGAGTGTCATGGCCACTCTCTCCTCCGACTTCAACGACCTCCTGCCCGCCGGCGCCTCCGCCCCCGACTTCACCCTGACCGATGTCGTCACCGGGAACCAGCGCTCCCTCGGGGATCTGGCCGGCCCCAAGGGGACGCTCGTCGTCTTCCTCTGTGCCCACTGCCCCTATGTCGTCCATGTGCGCGGCAAGGTGGCCGAGCTGGCCCTGGAATTCTTCCCCGAGGGCATCTCGACGGTCGGCATCAGCGCCAACGACCCCGTCGCCTATCCCGATGATGCGCCGGAGAAACTTCGCGAGATGGTCCTCGAAACCGACCTTCCATTCCCTGTCCTCTTTGACGCCACTCAGGAGACGGCAAGGGCTTACACGGCCGCTTGCACGCCCGATTTCTTCCTCTTCGATGCGGATCGCCGCCTCGCTTACCGCGGACGGCTTGACGAGAGCAGCCCGAAAAACGGAAAGCCCCTCACCGGCAATGATCTCCATGCCGCGCTCGAAGCAGTCGCGGAAGGCAAGTCGCCGGCCGCACCGTGGCCTCCGGCACTAGGATGCAGCATCAAGTGGAAAGGTTGATGGGAGCTGGGAGCTAGAGCGGTTTCGGTTTTATTGGACGCATTTACAAGGCAAGAAATCTCGCGCAGAGACGCAGAGACGCAGAGTTTTTATGAATAATGGCAATGTGTCTTTAGAAGACATCTCCCTTGAAAAGAGTCGTCAGACCCCATTGTTAATCGGTCAAATGATTCTCCGATTTGATGGCAGTAACGCTGACCATCTTCTCCGGACCCAATCCTTTGTCTTTTCCTCTGCGTCTCTGCGTCTCTGCACGAGTCCTTTTGTTTATCGACGGTCAAGATGATCGCCCAAGCAACGACAGATTAACTAGATGAGGCTCTAAAAACCGTCGACTTGATGCTTACGGGGGAAGGGAGATTCTCCCGCAGGGGCGCAGGGGCGCTGAGCTGAGGAGAAGATAGGGTCGGGATTACTTGCTAACAGTCTTCAGCCTTCAGCCTAACAGCCTGCTTCAGCGTCCCTCCGCCCAAGCGACCATCCGCTGGGCGTCGTCGAAGATCCTCGGCGCATGGCTTCCCAACTGGACGAGGATCAATTCCCGGCCTCCCTTGCTGTAGCTGCTGATCAGGCACTTCCCGGCCGATTCGGTGTAACCGGTCTTCATTCCGTTAAAGAACGGGGAGCGCAGGAGTAGACGGTTGGTGGGATCGAGGAAACAGAGTTTTCCGTTGGCGTAGTGGAAGCAGTAGGAACGCATCGCCATCGCCTCGCGGAGATCGGGATTGCGGTAGGCGCGGAAGGCGACACGGGCCATGTCGCGCGCGGTGGAGTACTGCCGGGCGGGCAACCCGTGCGGGTTCACAAAGTGGGAGGAGTTCGCCCCGCATCGCGATGCCAGCCTGTCCATCTCCACAGCGAATGCACCGGTGCTTCCGGAATGGGAACGGGCGAGCGCTGCGGCGCAGTCGTTCGCACTCTTCACCATCATCGCCCTCATGAGTTGGCGTCGTGAATAGCTCTCGCCGATGCGGAGCCCGAGCTTGGTCGGCTCCACCACCGTGTCCTCACGGGCGATGGACACCTGTTCATCGAGAGGATCCTGCTCGGCCACGATCAGCGCGGTGAGCAGCTTCTGGGTGCTTGCCACCTGACGCGGTTGGTCGGCGTTTTTCTGGTAGAGAGTCCGGCCGGTGCGTGCGTCGATCAGGATGGCCGAAGCGGCGAGAATGGGAGGCGCGTCCGAAGGCCAGATCGAGCGGGGTGCCTGAGGCGCCACCTCGGTGACCGTCGTGGTGGAAGCCGTGGGCCGCTGCGGAGCCGTGGGTTCGTCGAGGGCGCAACCGGTGAGAAGAAGGGTTGCGACGCAAAGACAGGGGAAAAGGAGTTTTGTCATCCGGGACATTCCAACAACGTGCCTGCAAATCACAATGGGGCAAGACTAAGAATGAATGCGGTGTTCAACCCAAAAAGTGGATTAGGGACGGAGTAACGGGTAGATCAGGGAGTTAAAATGGTTAGAACGTTGAAGAGTTACAATGTGCACTGAAGGGGATTGCGTGAATCACGAAACGTTGTCCCCGCGATGATCTGCCTCTTGGGGTTATGATTGCGCAGTCTTGGAATGCATCTTTTTAACTTTCTAACGCTTCACCTTTTTTAACCTGATCGCCTACCACCTTGGTGAACGGTCCAGATCTGTTGGTGTGCTTCCATTGCGAAATCTGGGTTCAATGTTTGTCGGCTGGATCCTTTTTTTCTTCAGCCTTCAGCCTTCAGCCTTCAGCCTTTTCGAATGTCTTCTTTCCGACGCTTCCTTGGGCCCGGTGTTCTACTCATCTTGCTGGCGGCCTGCGCCATCACGGCTTCTTTCCTGCTGGATGCGACGGTGGAGCGCCTCGTTCTAGAATGGAACGGCGGACACTGGAGCCGCCTTCCGGGCGTTGCCCTGCTCAGCCGCTACGGCGACTGGCCGGAGCTGATGCTGCTCGGAGGGGCCGGATTTCTGATTGCGCGTAAGCTGCGCAATGTTCGGTGGCAGCGCATCCTGCTTTCCGCAATGATCGCCTCGACGCTCGCCGGCATGGCGGTCAATGCCTCGCGCCTTACCACCGGACGGACCCGTCCGCGGGCGGAAGCCGAGCAGGGCTGGTATGGACCGCGCCACGACGGCAAGTGGCTGATCGGCGCGGCCGACTTCAACAGCTTCCCCTCGGGTCACACCGCCACTGCGGTGGGATTCGCGGGCGTGATCCTTTTTGCAGCACCCGCCTGGGGAGTCGCCGCCATGGTTACGGCGGGATCGATCGCCCTGGCCCGCATCCTGCTGGGCGCACACCATCCCTCCGACGTCATCACAGCCTCGGTGCTCTCGCTTGCCATCGCTTGGCTCGTCTGGGAATTCCTCGGTCGACGAGGCCGGGTTGATTTCGGGGATAGGGGTGCATGGAAGTTCTTACAGGGATCCGTAACGGATGCGGAGCAACGGCCGGACCAGCCAAGGGGATTAAAGGGATTGTAAGAAAGGCATGGCAGAAGTTGCTGCCAGGCAAAACTTCGGCAGGGTTGGCCTTGGTCTTACTTTTGCAAGTGAGCTTGCAAAGATGATCCCAGAGAAAACCGGCTTTGCGTTGCAAAGCCCATGCCTGTTGGATCGGACAATCTGAACTCAGCTTCGGGTCGTCCTTGGAACCAAGGACTCGCTTGTAAACATCCCCTTCATCCCCTTCATCCCTGTGCCTAATCCTTGCTCTGCGCGAGTCCTTTTATTGATCGACGGACGAGATGATGCTCTAGAGCTGCGCCGCCAGCATTGCCAGGCCAATGCCCGCCTCGACTCCAACACCGGCAAGATTATGCCTCGTCCGGCTGCCATCCACGGCAAATGAGACTATCCGAGCCAAAGCAGCCCCGCACCAAGCCGCTCCAACAACCGTGAAGACAGGCACAGACTGAGCCACAAGGCATCCGATTCCAAGGGACAGAAAAAATCCGCCGTAGGTCGCTCGGAACTCAGAGATGCCCAGCGGCTTATTCGGCTCGATGCCCAGAACGCGGCTCACGGCACTAGGAAATAGCAGACCGAGGCAGCCGAGCATCGTGGTCACAACGGCTCCGCAGTTAGGCAACAGCATCATTCTGGAGACAAACCGTTCAAGGCTCTAACGCCCCCGATCACCGGTGCCGGATCTACGGCATCGAAAGATGCCAGCGGAGCGGAGCGGAGCCAACATTCGGCGTGCCAGCGGGTAGGTGTTCGGTGGACGGCATAGTTCGGCCGTTTTCTACTTATCATTATTTTTTTGTCGCATCATAAGTCGCCCACCGCTTTGCCTTGGAATAGTTTTTGCAGTTCTTAAAAAATATCCTGCAATGAACATTGCGATGCTGCCTGAGCACGCCGCGCACAATCGAAAAAGAGCCCGATCCCGTTCCCAGTCCGGATACAAAAGAGTGTGGCCGAACAAATATCCCCAGCACTGCATGACAGCTAAGCCGAGGACACCTCCCGTGACCAAGCTGGCAACAGGAGCGAAAACTCGGGACGTCGGCGCTAGCGTGACCGATATCAGACCTATAACCAGCAATCCGGGAGCAGCTGCAATCGCTACTAAAAAAAGGATGCCAGGAAGCTCACTTAGCGCAAAAAGGAGGTTGTCCGGGTGTGCAAGGAGCACAAATAAAATAGCCGGGGACAAGATGCCCGCCGCACTACTGAATGAAAAAGCGAGCGACCTACGCATTATTTTGCGTAGTGGAATCTGAGTTGTGCGATTTCAAGATTCTTCGCAGCAATTCGGTAAACCATACGATGCTCATCCGTGATTCGGCGAGACCAGAAACCCGCAAGGGTGTGCTTCAAAGGTTCAGGTTTCCCAATCCCGTCGTAATGGCTTCGGAGAGTGTCCTTGATCAGTTCGTTGATTCGTCTGATCATTTTTTTATCCGTTTGCAACCAGTGCTGGTAATCCTCCCAAGCTTGGGGAGAGAAAACAAGATTCATGCCTCCACCAGGTCTTTGATGTTCTTTCTCACTGTCTTTCCAGAGTTAAGACTCTCAATCGAAGCAAGCAAACGCTTCGCGTTGGCTGGTGACCGAAGCAGATAGGCGGTTTCCTGTAGTGATTCGTAGTCATCAAGAGAAAGCATGACAACGGCTTGGTCGCGATTGCGTGTAATGATTACGGGGTCATGATCAACGCATACTCTGTCCATTGTGGAGGCGAGATTTTCTCTCGCTGCGGTGTATGTAATTGCAGTCATATGGACATTATCATGCACAGACTCCAGAGTCGTGTCAAGGACGATGTGTTTCCGGCGGCCTAACGTCGGAGATCAGCGAAGGTGAGGAGTTGATGAGACATTAGTTTTGAATCGACGAGCCTTTCGCTGCATCGACTTGTTAGAGTTGCGGCGCCAGCATTGCCAGGCCAATGCCCGCCTCGACTCCAATACCGGCAAGATTATCCCTGGTCCGGCTGCCATCCACGGCAAAAGAGCCAATCCGAGCCAAAGCAGCCGCGCACCAAGCCGCTCCAACAACCGTGAAGACAGGCACGGACTGAGCCGCCAGGCATCCGATTCCAAGGCACAGAAAAAATCCGCCGTAGGTCGCTCGGAACTCGGAGATGCCCAGCGGTCTATTCGGCTCGATGCCAAGAACGCGTCCTACGGCAATCGGGAATAGAAGACCGAGGCAACCGAGTGCCGCGGTCATAATGGCTCCGCAGTTGGGCAACAGCATCATTCTGGAGACAAACCTTTCAAGGCTCTAACGACGACGATGACTGGCGCTGGGCCATGCTCTCTGTTGATTACTGCACGATATGCAAAGCCCCATGTCCAGTCCATCGCTATGTTATACAGCTCTTATAGAATCTAGCTTTTTTGACTGGTTAAATGGCGGCGGATCTATTTCATACTTAAATACTTTCCCTTTCTTAGTAAGGTAGACTTCATAATAGTGTTTTTTCCAACCATAAACCTCCTCTACTACAAACTGATCAGAATTATTAGAGAGTTTTTGAACTTGAGAGGCAATGCTAGTAGGTAGCATTTGTATTGAAACAACTCGTTCGAAACTTACATTTCCATCGTATTCAATTTCAAAAACTGTTGTTCTTTTTTCCCATTTCACTTTGGTTTCAAATCCATCTTCGATAGAAATTAGTCTAAGTGTTGGAGTTTTTTCTTTCAAAATAGTACAACTGGTTTGGCCTAACAGAAAAAATCCTGAACAACACATCGCTGCATATCCAAGTCTTCTGAACATACTCTCGTTCAAATAAGGTAGAACTATTTGCACCATTACTGATGATATCACTGCGGCTAGAGCTATAACGGTTCCTATGCAAATGGAGTGGATCGAGAAAAGCCCCAACCCTACGTAAAGTATAAGTTTCACAAGGTGCAGAAGAATTTCGTTTGCAGCCCTTGTCGCAACAATTTCTTCCTTACTTAAACCCAACTTGAGATAGAAACCATTAAAAACTAGTCCTATTGCCCCTGTTATTCCGGATAACAGTCCCGCCAAGAACCCAATTCCTACTACTTTATAACTTTTATATGATTCCTGATTTGCGTTTTGCTCATGCTCACGACGAAATAAAAATGGAATATTTGAAATAAGAAATAGTGCGCATATCCATGTGATAATAAGAGGATCAACAAACCGTAGCAACCAGGCTCCCAAGGCTACTGAAGGGAGTGCTGCTGGAACAAATAGAATTACTAAATTCCAACGAATCTTTCGACTCAATGCAATAGACCTTCCAAGTGAATTAGTAAAAGTACCTATAACTAAAGCACCTGGCACTTCTGAAATCGGAAGAACAAAGCCTAAAATTGGAATAAGGACCACACTTGCACCTCCACCGATGATGGAGCTAAATCCAAATGCGAATACTGCACCGGCAAATATCAATACTTCAGTTAGCATAATGAATGTGTGGCTGTAGTGATGAGCTTTGGCAGAGCTTTAGAACGACATATCATTCTATTGCATTAATAGAAGACGTGCGTTTTGGGCAGGGCATCTTCATATCCACCCCTTCAAATAGCAGAGAGCCAATTTTCATTCCCTCGTAATTTCTGCCTTCCGGTTACTCTTTGAACCGAACGAGGGAGCGGACTTCCAGTGGGGCGAGTTGATCCCGGCCGCCAAGCCCCTCAATCTCCACGACGAAAAGCGTCCTCAGGACTTTCGCCCCGAGCTGCCGTAGCAGGTGAAGCGCCGCACGGGCCGTTCCCCCGGTGGCAAGCAGGTCGTCCACGAGGATGACCGGTTGACCGGGATGGATGCTGTCGCAGTGGATCTCGAATTCGGCGGAACCGTATTCGAGATCGTAGGTATGGGAGATGGTGCGGAATGGGAGCTTCCCCTTTTTACGAACGGGAACGAATCCCGCGCCGATCCTGTAGGCCAGGGCGGCGCCGAAGATGAAGCCGCGTGCATCGAGGCCGACCACCTTCGCAGGAGCCAGATCGGCGCACTCTCCGGCAAGAAGGTCGATGGAGCCCTTGAACAGCGCGGCGTGTTCAAGAACCGGCGTGATGTCGCGGAACAGGATGCCCTTTTTCGGAAAATCGGGTACGGCCCGGATCGCCCGCTTCAGGTCGTCGCTTGTCATCGGGCCGGGATGAAGGTGCTAATCGCCGAAGCTGATGCCGACGGCACGCGCGGTCTCGACGAGCTGGGAGGAGGGAGGGACCTTCTTGAGACGATGGACCGCCTCGGCGATCGGGACATCCAGCACCTCGTAGTTCTGGTAGCTGACCATGGCGCCGAACTTCTCCTCGCGTGCGAGGTGCACGGCCTTCACGCCGAAGCGGATGCCGAGGATGCGGTCGAGCGTGGTCGGATCGCCTCCACGCTGCAGATGACCGAGCACGCAGACCCGGGTTTCCTTGCCGGTGCGCGCCTCGATCTCGTGGCCGATCATCTCGCCGACCCCGCCAAGCCTCCATTCGCCACTGGCGGACTGCTTCCGGAACTGCTGACCATGCTGGGTGCGCGCCCCCTCGGCCACGACGATCATGGTGCTCTTGTAGCCCTGCTCGTCGCGACGCTGGACGACTTCGGCCACCTTCTCCAACGAGAAAGGGATTTCCGGAATCAGAATGACATCGGCCGCTCCCGCAAGGCCACCCCAGAGGGCGATCCACCCGGCATGGCGCCCCATCACCTGGACGACGATGGCGCGCTTGTGGCTGGCCGCGGTGGTGTGAAGGCGGTCCATCGCATCGGTCACGCAGGCGACGGCTGAATCGAAGCCGAATGTCATCGCCGTCGCCTCGAGGTCGTTGTCGATGGTCTTCGGGACTCCGATGATCGGGAACCCGGCACGGTAAAGCTGAAGCGCCGTGCTCATCGACCCGTCGCCACCGATCGCGATGATGGCTGAGAGATCCAGATCGCGGCAGGTGCGGGAGGCCTTGGCGATGACCTCCTCGGGAATCCTGGCCTTCTCGCCGCCTGCGACCTTGGAGGTGAAGTGCCCCTTGTTCGTGGTGCCGAGGATCGTCCCGCCGATCTGCATGATGCCCGCGGTGTTCTCGCGGGTCAGCGGCATGGTATCGCCCCCGTCGGCAAGCATCCCCTCGAATCCGTCACGGAAGCCGAGCACCTCCCAGCCGAGCTCCTCGGCGGAGCAGAAGATCCCCCTAAGGACGGCGTTCAGCCCGGGGCAGTCGCCTCCGCTGGTGAGGACACCGATCCGTTTTACAGGGTAATCAGCCACGTCTTAGAGGGAATTGGAGGCCTTGGCCTCGCGGCCCTTGGCGGCCCAGGCACCGTAGAGGGCCCAGCCGCGCTGGACGAGGGCGAGCCCCTCCTGTTCGCGGTTGGTTCCGCCAAGCAGGACGACAATGATGCGGCGCGGCGTCGTGAAGACGGTGTCACCCTCACGCTTCACCTCGGGAGTGCGTTCCGAGGTGAGGATGATGCAGTCTCCCGCCCGCGAGGTGCGGCCGGTCTTCACCCCGTCGATGCCGTCGGTGCCGAGCAGCTTGTTCGTGTTGTTGAGCTGAAGTCCGAGGCTGGCGCCTCCGCGATGCACATGGATATCGCGCGTCGACTGGGCAACGTAGAACGAGAGACCAGACTTGGAGTAGGCATACCGGGTGAGGCGCGCCAGGTCGGCCGCCGTGGAGCGCGGGCGCGCCTGCCCGTCCGGAGTGTCGAGTCCGTGGGGATTGAGGAAGAGCGTGCCGCGCATCCCGAGTTGGCGTGCCAGGGCATTCATGTGGGCGACGGTGTTGCCCGCCGGGTCGAGTCCGGTGGCGTTGGGCAGGACCCTTCCCAGATGATCCGCCAGCGTGACCGCGGCGACATTGTCCGAGGCAAGCAGGCAGGCGAAGATCAGGTCGCGTAGCGTGAGTTCGTCACCCGCCTGGAGGCCGAGCGGATTGATGCCACCCGTCGTCGTGATCGCCACCTCGGGAACCACGGCCGTCTGTTCCAAGTTGCCCCCCTTGAGCTGAGACCAGTCGAGGGCGACCATGGCGAGCGCCAGCTTGGTGAGGCTCGCGATCGGAAGCTTCTGGTTGGCGCCTGCCCCCTCGAGGATCCGGCCTGTCTGATTGTCGACAATGATCGAACTCGTGGCATGAAGTGCCCCGGCCATCAGCACGCTCACAAGGAGCAGGTAAAAGGGACGCATGGGTTGAAACGATAGCAGGTCGTAAGAAATTTAAAACCCAGTTGTGATGCCCGATCCCTTTCCGGTGCAAGAAGATCGGATTGGGAGTATGGCGGCCAAGGGACCCCACCCCATGTCCGAGGCGCCGGGATATGAGATGCAGGAGCAGGCGCGCAAGCGACGCTGTAGTTGAGCTACAGCGAGAGAAGCGCAACGAACTCCTGCGCCAAAAGCACCCGCCTACGTACCGCGGGTGTTGCCGAATAGGTCTATGTGTACCCTCGGCGCATAGCGGAACCCATGCTCAAGGCACATCTCCGCGATGAGCGGGCCGCGTTCGCGGAGGGTCTCGACATCGGTTCCTTCGGGCATCAGCAGAACCTTGTCACGGGTGAATCCGGGAACCGTACCGACCTCGTTGAGGAGTTCCTCGATCTCGGGAAGATCCTCGACACGCGAGACCACGAACTTGAGCTGGCAGGGGCCCGCCTCAATCCATTGCCTGATGATTCCGGGTTGAAGGCGCGTGGATTCATGGCGTTCACGCCACGCGCCGGCGGTCTCGGTATCGGGGGTGGAGTCGGCCAGCTTGGGACTCAGCGAGGCAAGATCGCAGGCGATCCCCATTCCGTCGACATGGGGCGAGATCGTCGCCGCAGTCTCGATGGTGATGTGCATCCCGGAGGCACGCAGCGCCGCGGCGAGTTCGCGGATGCCGGAGGCCACCATCGGTTCGCCGCCGGTCAGCACGACGTGACGGCAGTCGTAACCACGGACGCGCTCCATGATGGCATCGATTCCCATCTCCTCCCCCTCGGGGTTCCAGGAGGCGTAGGGTGTGTCGCACCAGCGACAGCGGAGATTGCAGCCCGATGTGCGGATGAAGACGGAAGGGACGCCAAGCAGCAGCCCCTCCCCCTGGATCGAGTGAAAGATCTCGGAAATCCTCATCTTGTGACAGGCTTAGGCGGCAGGGGAGCCGTTACGGCGTAGGCGGTCGGATCGGGAAGGCCTGCCAGCTGGAATGCCTCGCGGCGCTCGACGCAGGTGCCGCAGGTGCCGCAATGGATCTCCCCGCCCTTGTAGCAGGACCAGGTGCGGGAGAAGTCGACCCCCAGTTCCGCTCCTCGCCGGGCAATGGCGGCCTTGTCCATCGCCACGAAGGGCCGGAGCAGTTCGATCCGCGCGTAGGTCCCCTCGCGGATCGCTCGCGCCATGGGTTCGAGGAATGACTCGCGGCAGTCGGGATAGATCGCGTGATCCCCCGAATGAGCTGCGATCACGACCGCCTCCGCGCCGCGACTCTCGGCAAACCCCGCCGCAATCGAGAGCATGATCCCGTTTCGGAACGGGACGACGGTGCTCTTCATCGACGACTCCTCGTAGTGACCCTCCGGGATCTCCCCGCCGGTCTCCAAAAGATCCGAAGCGAACTCCTCCGCCACGAAACCAAGAGGCGCGATCCGGTGGGCGACACCCGCCTTCACGCAGTGCCAGGCGGCCATCGGCAGTTCCCGCGCATGGTGCTTCGCCCCGTAATCGAAGCTCAGGCCGGCCACCACGTCATGCTCGCGAAGCGCGGCATGAAAAGCCGTGACGGAGTCCATCCCGCCGCTGAGCAGGACAACGACCTTCACCGGATTTTCTTCCCCCCGTGGACCGCCTCGACACGGATGGCAATCCCGCCGCGGGGCGCGAAGTCGCCGATCACCACCGCATGGCGCGGCGAGATGGCGGCGACGATGTCGTCGAGAATCCTGTTGGTGATTGCCTCGGCGAAGACCGCCTGGTTGCGGTAGGAGCCCAGGTACTGCTTCAGGGCCTTGCTCTCCAGGCAACGGCGCGAGGGCGTGTAGCGGATCGTGATCTCGGCAAAATCGGGCTGTCCCGTCACCGGGCAGTGCGAGGTGAACTCCTTGGTCGAAAAGACCACCTCGTACTCGCGGGAGGAGGGGCTGGGGAAGGTCTCGAGCACCGCCTCGTCGGGAGATGAGAGTTGCTGCAGCGGACCGCCTCCCAGAAGGGTGAGCCTGTCGGAGGCGGCTGTTTTGGAGACTTTTTTCGGAGTGCGTGGGGACTTGGCCATAAAGGGGATTGATTGAGACCATCGTTTCCCAGCCCGGATCGCCAGCCAAGCCCGAAGTCATCGTCTTCGTGATGCGTTCCTTGGCTTCCCTTGCCATTCCTCCGGGTATAGCCTCATGAGGTCGTGAAAAAGACTCTCCTCTGGACGATTCCACCACTGGTTCCGATTGCCATCGTGGCCGCCGCGTTGGTGCTCGCGCTTCGTTGGATCGAGAGCGACGACTGCCGGGCACTGCTCGAGCAGAAGACCCAGGCCGTGCTCCATGCCGAGGCGAAGCTTGCCCCGCTCCACTGGCGATGGTTCGGCGTCTCTTCCCGGAATTTCAATGCCACCGGCCGCTCTGATTCAGCGCTCAAGCAGGTGGATGCCACGGATCTGCAGGCAACCCTGAGCCCCTCCTCGATCCTTCGCGGCGTGTGGGGAGTAAAGGAACTCTCCCTCGACAAACTGAAGCTCCGGATAGGCTCCACCGAAAACGACCCTTCCAAGGCCGCCTCCCCACCGGACGCAAAACCTTCCCCGCAAGCGACAGGGTTGCAGAAATGGATGCCCTCCCTCGTCGTGGTGGAGGTGATCCGCGGCAGGAAGACCGATCTCCTCATCGAGATCGGACAGGCAAGCATCACTCTGGACGGCACGACCCTGGAGGCGCGGCCCGATTCCCAGGGCCAGCAGACACTCTTCAAGCTCTCGGGAGGCAGACTGGGAACCTCACTTTATCCCGATCTCAACCTCACCCTGGGCACCGCCCGCTGCCTCCTTACCGACAAGGGGCTGGACCTCACGGGCGCGGAAATCACGGCTCCCGGGGGTGGCGCGATCCGGATCCGCGGTATGTTCCCCTCGGATGGAACCCCGAGCACTCTCTCCGGAACATGGGAGAAGCTTCCCGTCGCGGTTCTCCTGCCCCACCTCGGCAACAAGGTGATGGGGGGACTCTCCGGTGACTGCACCATGAAATGGGCTCACGGCCACCATCGGGAGGGTGAGGGCTCGATCCGGGGAGAAGGGATCACCCTCACCGGCATCCCGGCCTTCATGAAGCTGGCCGAACTGACGGGCCTGGAACAATTCCGCCGCCTTCCCGTCCAGACATTCAGCACGCGGTTTACAGTCCGCGATCAAGTCACCGAGTGGCGTGACATCGTGTTTGAGTCCCAGGGTTTCCTCAAGATCACGGGCGAGGCCTCCACCGCGCTTGACGGTTCCCTCACCGGTGTCATCCGGTTGGGCATCACCGCCCGAATCGTGAACATGATCCCCTTCGCCCGTGAGCTCCTGGCCCTTGAGGAGCGGGATGGCTACATCTGGATCAAGGATCCGATCGTCCTCGGCGGAACGCTCACGCATCCCACCGACAATTTCACGCCGCGACTGATGGTGCTCGCAGCAGCGGGCGCCGAAGGGATGGTGCGCGAAGGGGTGCGTGCCGGACTCGGAATCCTCGGCATCAAGGTCGGCGAGGGGACGAACGCCCCGGCTTCCTCCGGCTCCCCGACCCCCGCCCCGATTCCTTCCGCCGCCACCAACGCCGTGAAGACGCTTGAACAGGGCGCCGGTGCCGTGCTCGAAACGCTCGGCGGATTTTTGAAATAGAGTGGTTTCTGTTCTATTTGACGCATGGACAAGGGACGAAATCTCGCGCAGCCGTACGGATGCAAAGCAACGACCGGGCAAGCAAACGCAAAGTCGCAGAGTTTTTATGACTAATTGCGGCGCATCGCTGTTTGCAGTGGGTTGATTGAATAATAATGATTTCAGGCAACGGGCGCAAAGGTCGCCAAGGTAGGATCAAAGAGTAGAGCCCGATGATTCTAAGGGGGGGGAAGAACGGTGGTTTTTTGAAATTCTTGCAACTTCCCTGCCAGTAATAATGCAGCAACGCGGAACCCCTCTTTGCGATCGTTGCGTCCTTTGCGTGAAACTCATTCCGTGTCTTTTCCGGAACATTTCCCCACTCCCAATAGCCAAGAGTCCTAATGGCAGCGCTTTCCTGGATGATGCTCTAGCCCTCAGACTTCAAGCAGCCGCTGGATTTCCACTGCGGCGGCCTCGTTGTCGGTAAAGGAGCCGGCATCGAGTTCCGCAAAGTCGTGCTGGTTCCGAAACCAGGTCATCTGTCGCTTCGCGTAGCGGCGGGTCGCACCGATGATCGACTCCTGCGCTTCGGCCCGGCTCGTTCCTCCGCGCAGAAGATCACGGATCTCACGCAGGCCGAGCGTCATGGAGGCGGTCGTTCCGGTTTGCTCCTCGGGCAAGGCGGCCACCTCGGCCTCGACGCCTCGTGCGAACATCTCCTCCACGTTTGCGGCGATGCGGCGGTTCAGTTCACCACGCTCGCGCATGATCAGGATGCCGCGCACGCCCGGGGGCATCGGACGCGGACCTTTCCTCACCTCGGACAAGGGCTTCCCGGTGAGCGTCACGATCTCGAGAGCCCGCTCGACGCGGCGCCGGTTGGCGCAGTCGATGGAGGCGGCACCCTCCGGGTCGCGTTCCCTGAGCCGCGCCACGAGGGTGGAAAGATCGCTTTGTGAAAACTCCTCCCGGAGACCCGGATCCTGATCGGGGAGTTCGTCGAGGCCCCCGAGGAGTGCCTTCACGTAGAGACCCGTGCCGCCAACGACAATCGGCCGCTTGCCCCGCGCGGCGATGGACCGAAGAACGTCGAGTGCCTCGCGGCGGTAACGAGCCGCGTCGTAGGATTCGCGGGGATCGACGGATCCGACCAGATGATGCGGAACACGGGCCAGTTGTCCGGGTGTCGGCTGGGCGGTGAGAATCGGAAGCCCCGCGTAGATCTGGAAGGCATCCGCTCCGACAATCTCGCCTCCGAGGCGCTCGGCCAAGCGGAGGGAGAAGTCGGTTTTGCCGGCCCCCGTGGGGCCGGCAATAACGAGAGTTTCCGCGGGTATCACGGAAACGGAAGGGTGTCAGCTTAGGCTGCCGCGGCCTCCGACTCGGAGGATTCGGAAGCGGACTCGCGGCGGTCGGGGCGGTCGCCACGGGATTCGGGAGCTGCCTTGGCTCCGCTCACCACGAGCTTGCGGCCCATGTACTCCTTGTCGTGAAGTTCGGCGACGGCGCGCTTGGCCTCGTCGACGGAGGTGAGCTGGACGAAGCCGAAGCCCTTGGAGCGATGGGTCTCGCGGTTGCTGACGATCTCGACGTTCTGGACCGAGCCGACTCCGCTGAAGAGTTCGAGCAGGTCGCTCTCGGTGGCGTCGAAGGAGAGGTTGCCGACGTAGACGCGGGGCGTGGTCACCTCGATGCGCTCGGGCTTGCGCGACTGGCGCGGGGCGGAACCCTCGGGACGGTCGGCACGGGGCGTGCGCTGGGGTTTGCCGGAGGAGGACTTCTTGCCGCCGAGGCCGATCAGGGAGAGGAGCTTCGCGAGGAAGCCCTTCTTCTTGGCGGGCTGCTGGGGACGATGGTCGTCATTGCGGGGGCCGCCGGAGCGGCCGCCGGGGCCACGGGAACCTGAGGAACGGCGGCGTGGGCCACCGCCGCTGCGGGAGCGGCCACGGTTGTTGGAGGAATAGTTCGAGGACATGATGTGTGTTTGTAGGGGATCCCCGGCGATTCGCGGCCCGGGACACTGGCCGGGGCTGGCGGGGGATCAGGACTGTGTGTTCGTTGCGTTGTGTGTTGATTGCCCGGGCGACGCCGCCTCCCGTGTGTCCCGGCCCCCGACACTAGGGAAGGGGGCGTTGCGGAGGCTGTTTCGGCTTTCAATGCCGTAGGGAGGTTGCGGGAAAACCGCTGCTCCTTGAGACGGGCGCCAAGAACGGGCAATACCTCTCTCGCACCGAAAAGCGGGTGAGACAAGGGAAATCGGGTTGAAGAAAATGTGCCGGTCGACCGTTGAAAGCGGAAAAGGGTCCCGGGGCAGGCACTTTTCACAGCTCCATTCACGCCATTTGGCCTTTCATCCGTCACCTCTCTTCCTTCATCCTTTTCCCATGTCCTCCACCCATCTTTCAGCGCGCGGTCTCCGGCAGACGTATGAGCTCGGCGCGGAGCGTCTCGAGGTGCTGAAAGGGGTCGATCTCGATGTGGCCCGCGGCGAGGTGGTCTTCCTGCGCGGTCCCTCGGGCGCGGGAAAATCGACCCTGCTCTACATCCTGGCCGGATTGGAACATCCGCGCGCAGGGTCCGTCTCCTTCGAGGGGGAGCAACTCTTCGCCCTCGGTCGCGACCGGCTTGCAACCCTCCGCAACCGCCGCATGGGCTTCGTCTTCCAATCCTACTTCCTGCTTCCCGAACTGACCGCGCTGGAGAACGTGATGCTCCCTGCCATGCTCGGCGGCGCGAGGCGCGCAGAGGAAGCACGGCGCCTGCTCGACCGCGTGGGGCTCTCCGGACGCCTGGATCACCTTCCCTCCCAGCTCAGCGGCGGGGAACAGCAGCGCGTGGCGATCGCCCGCTCCCTTATCAATGATCCGGGGATCCTGTTCGCCGACGAGCCGACCGGAAACCTCGACGCCGCCACCGGCGCCGGGATCATCGAGTTGCTTCTGGGGCTGGCGCGCCAGGATGGCCGCACCTTCGTCGCCGTCACCCATGATCCCGCGCTCGCCGCACTCGGCGACCGAGAGCTCTACCTCAAGGAGGGGCATCTTCAGTAACCCACCTCCTAGCGGACTCTTCAGGTTTCAGGTCTCCAGTTTCATCCTTCCATGTCTTCCCCCTCCACCATCATCACTCCCGTTCAGGTGATGTTCTTCGACACCGATGCCGGTGGCGTCGTCCACAACATCGCCTACCTCCGCTTCATCGAGACGGCCCGAACCCTGCTCGCCGTGCAACTCGGGATGGACTGGCAGAGGATGGCCCACACCTCCGTCTTTCCCGTCGTGGTGCGGACCGAGATCGACTACAAGCGTCCGGCGATCCTTGGTGACGAGCTCGAGGTCCATGGCCGGCTCGGCGAGGCGACCCCGGCAAGGTTCTGGTGTCACTTTGAGATCCGCCGCCCCCGCGACGGCGCGCTCCTGATCACCTGCCAGCAGGCGCTGGCTTTCGTGAAAATGCCGGAAGGGCGGCCGCTTCGTCTTCCGAAAGGCTGGCCCGAGCCATTCGCTCCCGAGATCCCATCGGCCTGCTAGGGAACCGCTGAACAAGCTCACGTGGTCATTTGTGATTTAACCCAGTTTTATTGCCTCGCCATCTCCCGATGCCCTCGCCCTTCGGGCTACGCTTCGCGTAGGCTACACCGCAGCTCCCGCTGCTCGGTATTCTCCCTTCTCTAAATTTTGATCCGTGGTCATCTGCGATCTCACTCAATTCTATTCTCCCTTTTCGGGGGGGGTTCGGCGGTATGTCGCGGAGAAGGCG
Source organism: Spartobacteria bacterium (assembly GCA_947482345.1). Lineage (GTDB taxonomy): Bacteria > Verrucomicrobiota > Verrucomicrobiia > Chthoniobacterales > UBA6821 > UBA6821. Next base: position 1,997 of record CANKJN010000018.1, on the reverse strand, counting down.
ACTCATCTTGAGTCCGGAGGCCACAGGCATGTGCTGATCATTCCCGGCGAGAAGACCGAACGTCGCGAAGAGGGCGCCCGCACCACCTACACGATCGAGTCGCCGCTGGTCTCGCGCACCGCGCGCTACCGGGCCCTGATCAATCTCGCTCTGGTTGAGGAGGCGCTGGAACGGGAGAAGCCTGATCTGATCGAATCAGGGGATCCCTATCAGGTCGCCTGGAAGGCACTCGCATCAGGCCGCGCTCTCGGTATCCCGACAGTCGGCTTTTACCACTCGCACTTTCCCGACGCGGTGCTCCGGTCGGTGGCCAAATATTTCGGCTCCATCTCCGTGATGATGGCCGAGGAGATCGGGCGGCGCTACGTCACCTCCCTCTACAACCGCTTCGAGCGCACGCTTGTTCCCAGCCAGGGACTCTCGGATCTGCTCCGCGAATGGGGCCTGGAGAATGTCGAGACGCTGGAGCTGGGCGTCGATACCGGCGTCTTCTTTCCTGATGCGGAACGGGGCCGAGCGGCACGGCGCAGGCTCGGGTGGCCGGATGACAAAACCGTGCTCCTCTATGTGGGTCGTCTCAACCCGGACAAAAATGTCCGCCGTCTGCTAGAGGCTTTTACCCTTCTGCAGGAGAGCCAGCCGGGACGCTTCCACCTCGCGGTGATAGGCGACGGGATGCTGCGAGGGTCGCTTCAGCGCCTCCGTGAGGAAACAGGCGACGTGAGTTGGACCCCCTACTGCGACGGCGCGGCGGAACTGGCCGACATCTACCGGGCCGCCGATCTCTTCGTCCACCCCGGGGTCAAGGAGACCTTTGGACTGGTGACGCTGGAAAGCCAGGCCTGTGGAACTCCCGTGGTCGGAATCCGCGGCAGTTTCATGGATGCGATCAATTTTAGCGGCCTCCACAACTGGTCCTCGGACGACAATGCCGTGGCGCTTGCCGGAGCGATCCGTCACGCAGCTTCCGGGGACACGGCGGCCGCAGGACTGAGGGCAGCCGCGGCTGTCTCCGCTCGTTACGACTGGACGTCGGTCTTCGCCCGCCTCTTTGCGGTTTACCGTGAGGTCATCGCCTCGTACAAACCCTAGGAACATTCCCAACAGTGCCTTCCGAACACACAGAATTGACCGCCGAGAACACCCCGGTCCCGTCACCCGCAGCCGAAGTGATCATCCGCCGCTACGAACCACGCGACCGCGCGGCCGTGCGCTGGCTCTGCTGCGAAACGGGATTCCTGGGCAAGGCGATCGACCCCGTCTTCGAGGACCGCGAGCTCTTCGCCGACTACCTCACCCGCTACTACACCGACATCGAGCCGGAGTCCTCCTTCGTTCTCGAGCAGGACGGGGCCGTGAAGGGCTACCTCCTCGGTTCCTACCGCCCCTACCGCCAGCAGATCTTCAACTTCTTCAACAACCTCGCCCTCTTCGCGCGAGGCATGGCGAAGTACCCCTTCTACAACCGCGCCACGCGCGACTTCATCGGCTGGATCCTTCGCAACTCCTGGCGCGAAGTCCCCAAATCGCCCCGCCGCTGCGCCCACTTCCACTTCAATATCCTTCCCGAGGCGCAGGGGCTGTCCAACAGCAAGGGATTGATGGACCTCTACCTCGACCATCTGCGCAGCAAGGGAGTCCGTCAGGTCTACGGACAGGTGGTGACCTTTGAAGCGCGGCGCGGCGCCAAGGTCTTCGAGCGCTACGGCTTCCAGGTGCTCAACCGGAGCGAGATCACGAAATACCGCAACTCCCACCCCGAGCCGGTCTATCTCACGACGGTGCTGAAGGAATTGCAGTAGGCATTTAGGCTGAAGGCTGAAGACTATTAGGGGTGGATACAAAAAGCCGACATTGTCCCTCTTGCCAGGCTTGATTTTTTAGGAGCCAGCGCGACCTTCACCCAACGGCTCTCTGACCTAATACCATCTCCACTCATATTCCGGTGAAATCAGCTGGTTCTTTCGGCGATGGGCGTTGTTGTCATCCCTCGGGTT
>CANKJN010000017.1 GCA_947482345.1 Spartobacteria bacterium | reverse complement strand
TTTACAAGAAGCGTAATGAGGTTGAGCGACTGTTCCGTCGACTCAAGGCCTTCCGCCGCATCTTCTCACGCTTTGAAAAACTCGACGTGATGTTCACCGCCTTCATCCACATCGCCTTCATCTTCGATGCGCTCCTTTATCTTAACAGGCCCTGAGGCACAGGGATCCGTAACGGCTGCGAAGCGACGGCCGGGCTAGCCAAGGGGGGTGAACCATGAATGCTGTCTCGGGTAGTTCTCGGGAACAAGGACTCGGTAGTGAGCATCCCTTTTATCCCCTTCATCCCTGTAAAAACTTCCATGCATCACCATCCCTGTTTTTAGAGGCGGGAGATCAGGAGTTCGCGCTGGAAGACGAGTTCCTTGGGCAGGTGGCTGTAGAGCTTCATGAAGAGCTCGTCCTGGAGGACCAGCTCCCTGTGCCACTCGGCCGGATCGATCTTCTGGAGTTCCTCAAAGGCCTCCGGAGAGCTCACTCCCTCGAGTCCCACCATATCGAGGTCCTTGTACTCGGGAACCCATCCGATGGATGTCTCGAGCGCATGGGCGCCCTGCTGGCAGCGCTGGACGATCCACTTGAGCACGCGCATGTTGTCGCCGAAGCCCGGCCAGAGGAATTTCCCCTCGGGGCTCTTGCGGAACCAGTTCACGTGGAAGACGCGCGGCAGGTGCTTCACGAAGCGGCGCATCTCGAGCCAGTGGGCGAAGTAGTCCCCCATGTTATAGCCGCAGAAGGGGAGCATCGCCATCGGGTCGCGGCGGACCTGGCCGACCGTTCCGGCCGCGGCCGCGGTCATCTCGGAGCCGACAGTGGCGCCCAGGTAGACTCCATGAACCCAGTTGAAGGACTGGAAGATGAGGGGCATCGTCGTGGCGCGTCGGCCTCCGAAAACGATGGCGCTGATCTTCACCCCGTCGGGGTTCTCCCACTCAGGATCGATGATCGGGCAGTTCCTTGCAGGCGCGGTGAAGCGGCTGTTCGGGTGGCTTGAGAGGACGGGCTTGCCCTCGGCGTCGAGTTGACCGGGCTTCCAGTCGTTCCCCTTCCAGTCGATGAGGTGGGCGGGCGGTTGCTTGGTCATCCCTTCCCACCAGACGTCGCCGTCATCGGTCAGGCCGACGTTGGTGAAGATGGTGTCGTGCCGGATGGAGTCCATCGCCATCGGGTTGCTCTCGTAGGAGGTGCCGGGTGCGACGCCGAAGAATCCGGCTTCCGGGTTGATGGCGCGGAGCCAGCCGTCGGTGCCGGGCTTGATCCAAGCGATGTCGTCGCCGACGCAGGAGACCTCCCAGCCCTCTTCCTTGAGATGCTGGGGAGGGATGATCATGGCGAAGTTCGTCTTGCCACAGGCGCTCGGGAAGGCCGCGGTGACGTAGGTCTTTGCCCCGGTGGGATCCTTCACGCCGAGGATGAGCATGTGCTCGGCCATCCATCCCTCGTCGCGGGCCATCGCCGAGGCGATGCGCAAGGCAAAGCATTTCTTTCCAAGCAGGGCGTTGCCGCCGTAGCCGGAGCCGTAGCTCATGATGAGGCGATCCTCCGGGAAGTGGGTGATGTAGGTGTTCTCGGGGTCGCACGGCCAGGCGACGTCCTTTTCGCCGGGGGCCAGCGGCTTGCCGACCGAGTGGATGCACTTCACGTACTGTCCGGTCCTGGCGATCTCGGGATACACCGCCGACCCCATGCGGGTCATGATGCGCATGTTGGCGACCACATAGGGGCTGTCGGAGAGTTCGATGCCGTACTGGGAGATGGGGGAGCCGACGGGCCCCATGCTGAAGGGGATGACGTACATGGTGCGGCCCTTCATGCACCCTTCGTAGAGGCCGTTCATCGTGGCCTTCATGGAGGCGGGGTCGCACCAGTTATTGGTGGGGCCGGCATCCTTCCGGGTCTTGCTGCAGATGAAGGTGCGCTCCTCGACGCGGGCCACGTCCTTGGGGTTGCTGCGGACGAGCAGGGAGTTGGGGCGCTTGTCGGGGTTGAGCCGGATGGCCGAACCGGAGGAGACCATCAGTTCGCGCATCGCCTTGTCCTCGGCTTCGCTGCCGTCGCACCAGTAAACGGCCTCGGGCTTCGTGATTTCAGCAACCTCCTTCACCCACTCCACCACGGCGGGTATGGAGGGTTGTTTGCTGCCGGGTCTCACTGCTTCGTGCGTCGTGTTGCTCATGGCCTTATTTTGCGTTTTTTCCGAAGTGGTCGCAAGCCAGATTGCCGGGGCGGGGAGGGAAAAAGAAAAAAGAAAAAAGCGTCGTGTTTGCGGATGACAAAGCGCTCCGGGCGGCTTACTTTGAGAGAATATGGCAACCAATCCCGTCCTCGAGCGCGCAGATTTCGAAGTCGTCCCCGGTACCTCCGGCACCATGACCCTGCGGGGCACCGTCAATAAGTCGGCCATCCTCCTGATCCTCACGATTATCGGCGCCGCCTACACCTGGTCTGCCACGCGTAACGGCTACTCCACCGCCGGCATGGGATACGCCGCGGTGGGAGCGATCGCCGGCTTCATTCTGGCCCTTGTCACTGTGTTCAAGCAGTCGTGGGCTCCCGTCACCGCGCCGATCTACGCGCTCTGCGAGGGTCTCTTCATCGGCGGGATCTCCGCCATGTACGAGGCGAAGACCGGCGGCATCACCCTGCAGGCGGTCATGCTGACCTTCGGCACCTTTGCCGGAATGCTCTTCCTCTTCCAGGGGAACATCCTCCGGGCCACCCCGATGTTCGTGAAGGTGGTGGTCGGCGCGACCCTCGGGATCATGCTGACCTACCTGCTCGGCTTCATCCTCTCCTTCTTCCACATCAACCTCCCAATCTTCGGCGGAGGCCAACTCGGGATCATCTTCAGCCTCGCGGTCGTCGTGATCGCCGCCCTGAACCTCATCATTGACTTTGAGTTCATCAAGCAGTCGGCTGATTCCGGAACTGCTCCGCGGTACATGGAGTGGTACGGGGCCTTCGGACTGCTCGTGACTGTTGTCTGGCTCTATATCTCGATTTTGCGGTTGCTCTCCAACCTCTCCGGCAACAACCGGTAAGGTTTGGGATTCGGGCGCCGCGCGTTGTTGTTGCTCGCTCGCCGTAGGATGACTACGGCTTCGCTCACACGCCTAGCGCGGCATCCCGACTTCCAACCCTTGTGCTAAGTTTATGAATCCATAAAAATCCCTGTGCCTCTCAGGTACCCTCAAGGGGGCTTTCCTGAGTTGGCTGGCCCGGCCGTTGCTTCGCAGCCGTTACGGTTGAGTTCCTGATTCAAAATCTCCGCGTCTCTGCGCCTCTGCGGGACCGATTCCCCCAAATTTTCCCCATTGCGTCTCGACATCGGGGCGCTGGGTGGATACCAAATCAAGGCTTCGATTTCTTTTTCCGACTCATGGACCTCGACCTGATCCTTTACTTTCTGAACATCCCCTGGGTGTTCCTCCTCTGGACCACGTTCCTGAAGTCTTTCATCTTCCTGAATCTCACCATCATCGTGGTCTCGGTCACGGTTTTTGCGGAGCGCAAGGTCAGTGCCTTCATTCAGGATCGTGTGGGCCCGAACCGCGTCGGTATCCCGTTCACCCTGATCGGTGGCAAGAAGGATTCCTTCTTCTTCGGTCTTGGGCAGATGGTGGCAGACCCGATCAAGCTCCTAACCAAGGAGAATTTCGTGCCCGGCGGTGTCAATAAGTTCTACTTCTGGCTCGCCCCGAAGCTCGTGATGATCCCGCCTATCCTGGTGCTCGCGGTCCTTCCCTTCGGAAGCACTCTCTTCGGGGTGGAGATGACGATCGCCAACCTGAACATCGGCGTCCTCTACATCTTCGCGATCGCCTCGCTGAGCGTCTACGGCATCACGCTCGCCGGCTGGGCCTCGAACTCGAAGTTCCCCTTCCTGGGTGGCATCCGCTCCTCCTCCCAGATGATCTCCTACGAGCTCTCGATGGGCCTCTCAATCATCCCGGTCTTCATGATCTGCGGTTCGCTCAATCTCAACGAGATCATCGACTGGCAGGTGGTGAACGGATGGCTGGTCTCCCCCTTCTGGCCGAAGGGCTTCTCGGTCGGCTCCCTGCTTCATCCCGCCGACGCGCTCCATGCCTTTGTGGCCGGGGTGAGCCTCCAGCGTCTGCTGCTCTGGATCCCGCTCCTGATCTCCTTCGTGATCTTCCTGGTCTCGATCTTCGCCGAGACCAACCGCCTCCCCTTCGATCTTCCCGAGGCTGAGCAGGAACTCGTCGGCGGCTACCACACCGAGTATGCCTCGATGAACTTCGCCCTCTTCTTCCTGGGCGAGTATGCGGCGATGTTCGCCGGTTCCGGCGCGATCGTCTCCCTCTTCCTGGGCGGCTGGAGCTGCCCACTGATCCCAGACGGTTCCCACGGCTGGTTCTGGGGACTGGTCAACATCGGGGTCTTCTTCGTGAAGGTATCCCTCCTGCTTCTTTTCATGATCTGGGTCCGCTGGACGCTCCCCCGCTTCCGCTACGACCAGCTGATGAAGCTGGGCTGGTTGGGCTTCTTCCCGATCGCCCTCTTCAATATCTTCCTCACCGCCGTCATCCTCGCCCTCGTGCGCAACTGACCCCAACCCACACCACGCCATGGCCATTGTCGTCGAACGTCCCAAGCTGACCCTCGCGGAGAAGTTCTATCTCCCCGCCGTGCTGGCCGGTCTCGCCATCACCTGGAAGCATCTCAAGCGCGCTATCTTCAACAAGGGGATCGTGACCATGCAGTATCCCGAGGAGAAATGGGACGCGAACATGCCCGACTGGTACCGCGGCGCCCCGACGCTGGTTGCCGACGAGCATGGTAAGGACCGCTGCGTTGCCTGCCAACTCTGCGAGTTCATCTGCCCGCCCCGCGCGATCACCATCAAGCCGATGGAAATCCCCGAGGGGGACAAGTGGCGCAAGGTCGAGAAGCGCCCCGAGGAGTTCGACATCGACATGACCCGCTGCATCTACTGCGGTCTCTGCGAGGAGGTCTGCCCCGAGCAGGCCATCTACCTCCGCAAGGATTACTCCATCACCGGTCTCAACCGCGCCGAGATGGTCCACGACAAGGAGACGCTCTACAAGTTGGGCGGCGTCCGCGAGGGCCTCGTCTTCAAGTGGAACGAGCTGAAGTAACCCCCATCCCCCGGTTAAAAAGTTAAAAAGTTGAAACGTTAAAAAGAGCCGGCCAAGTCAGCATCCAACTCCTTACGACACTCTTTTCATCCTCCATCCTTTCCGATCTTCCTTCCTTCAATTCCTTCTGACTCAGGTTTCAAGTTTCAAGTCTCATCCTTCTCTCTAATTTTCCACCCATGCTCCTCACCGCCTTCTGGTTCTTCGCCTCGCTGATGATCCTCTTCGGATTGAGCGTCGTGCTGCTCCGCAATCCCGTCTCCTGCGCGATGTCGCTGGTGATGTGCTTCATCAGCCTTGCGGCCCTCTTCGTGACCCTCGACGCCACGTTCATCGGCATCATCCAGGTGCTGGTCTACGCGGGTGCGGTGATGGTCCTCTTCCTCTTCATCATCATGCTTCTCGATCTCCGCACGGAGAAGTCGCGCCGCCTGAACTTCGGCGCAACCCTGGGCGGGACGCTCGTGGTGGCGGCATTCCTCTCGATCCTCGTCCAGGTCATCAACGCCGACCCCGCCCTCTCCAAGGCGCTTCCGGCCCTTCCCCCCGGGATGCCCACGGATGTGAAGATGATCGGCTTCACCCTCTTCCATTCCTTCGGCCTTCCCTTCGAGGTGGTGGGCGTCCTTCTTCTCTCGGCGACCGTCGGGGTGATCGTCCTCAGCCGCAAGTCTCTCCGATAAACGAACAGCTTCCACGCCATGCCGACACTCGCCAACTACCTGATCGCCAGCGGCCTCCTCTTCGCCATTGGACTCGGCGGCGTGATGCTCCGCCGCAGCATCATCATCATCTTCATGAGCCTTGAGTTGATGCTCAGCGCCGCGAATCTCTCACTGGTCGCCTTCTCGCGCTACGGGCTTGTCTCGGGTCACCAGAACTTCGACGTGCAGGTACTCGTCTTCTTCATCATCACCGTCGCCGCCGCCGAGGTGGCCGTCGGCCTTGCGATCATCGTCTCCCTCTACCGTGCCCGCCAGACGACCCATGTCGAGGATCTCGACACCCTGAAATTCTGACGCCAGCTACGATCGCCCCAACGTTTCCGCCGATGCACCTCTCCACCATTGCCTGGATTACCCTCACGGTTCCTCTTGTAGCCGCCGCCCTGATCCTTCTGGTCACCCGCACAAGCAAGCCCTTCGCCGCCGGCCTCGCCATCCTCTCCGCGCTGATCACCGGCGTCGGCGGATGGACTCTCTTCCTCGGCGGGGCCGAGGGGACCTTCCAGGGATTCAACTGGATCGACTTCGACCATGCCTTCTCGATCCCCTTCGCCCTGGCGCTTGATCCCCTGAGCCGCACCATGCTTGTCGTGGTGACGACCATCGCCCCGATCGTCTTCATCTACTCGCTCGGCTACATGAAGGAGGAGGAGGGGTACTGGCGCTATTTTGCCGGTCTCTCGCTCTTCCTCTTCTCGATGCTCGGCATCGTCCTCGCCGATAACCTGGTGATGATGTTCATCTTCTGGGAGCTCGTCGGCGTGAGTTCCTACATCCTGATCGGACACTACTTCCGGAAGGAATCAGCCGCCGATGCCGCCAAGCAGGCCTTCCTGGTCAACAGGATCGGCGATTTCGGCTTCATGCTCGGCATCCTGCTCTTCTGGATCGCGACCGGCACGTTCACCTTCGGCGGAATCAACGAATCCTCCGCGGTCTTCATCCAGAACCCGATCCTCCTCGGTATCGCCTGCGTCCTGATCTTCTGCGGAACGGTAGGCAAGTCCGCCCAGTTCCCGCTCCATGTCTGGCTTCCGAACTCGATGGAGGGCCCGACCCCGGTCTCCTCCCTCCTCCACGCCGCCACGATGGTCGCGGCCGGCGTCTACCTGCTGGTCCGCATCTTCCCGATCCTCTCCACCTCGCCCGGTGCCTGCGAGGTCGTTGCCGTGACCGGTGCGATCACCGCGCTCGGGGCCGGCATCCTTGCGACCCAGCAGGATGACATCAAGGGGATTCTCGCCTACTCCACCATCTCACAACTCGGCTACATGGTCGCCGGAGCGGGACTCGCCGTCTCGGCGGCCCTACCGATGTTCCATCTCTTCACGCACGCCTTCTTCAAGTGCCTCCTCTTCCTCACGGCCGGTTCCGTGATCCTCGGGATGCACCATGAGCAGAACATCTGGAAGATGGGCGGCCTCAAGAACAAGATGCCGGTTACCTTCCTGACCTACTGCTGCGGCATGCTGGCCCTCTCGGGTTGCTTCTTCTTCAGCGGCCACTACAGCAAGGATCTCATCATGGCCTGCTCTTGGGAGCATCACCGCACGGTCTTCTGGCTGCTGGTGGTTGCCGCGGCGCTCACCCCCTTCTACATGACCCGTCAGGCGCTGGTCGTCTTCTTCGGCAAGCCCCGCAGCGAGCACGCGAAGAAGGCCCACGAGTCCCCGGCCGTGATGACCATCCCGCTCGTCCTGCTCGCCATCCCGGCGGTCTGCGCCGGATATCCCTTCGTCGAGCATTTCTTCTTCCACTCGATCGGAACCCTCGCCGAGCCGGAGGTGCCGCATTGGGTGGAGATCGTCTTCGGCGCCGCCTTCTTCGTCGGTATCGCAGCCGCCGCGCTCATCTACCGCAACGTCGGCGAGAAGGATCCGATCCGCATCCCCTTCCTCGAGCATCGCTTCTACATCGACGACCTCTACTTCTGGATCGTCCGCGTCATCCAGGGTGGCATCGCCCGGATCTTCTCATTCATCGACCGCTGGTTCATCGACGGCATCCTGGTCCGCGGCAGCGCGACGGTCGTCTGGACGCTCGGCTTCGCCCTCCGCTTCCTGCAGGTCGGAAACCTCCAGGCCTACGCCTTCTTCTTCGGTGCGGGTGTGGTCGGACTCATCTACCTCCTCCTCACTGTCAAATAGCACCATCCCTTTCCTGACATGAGCCTTCTCCTGATACTCACGATCCTTCTGCCGCTTGCGGCATCCCTCCTCATCATGGTGGGGGCGGACCCACGTCGCACCGCGCTCGGTGCCGCCGTTGCAAACCTCGCCGCGGCCCTCGTCCTCTTCTTCGCATACGACAGGATTGATGGCGGATGGCAGTTCCTCTCCGAGTGGAAGATCCTTCCCAAGCTCGGCATCAACATGACCCTCGGAGCCGACGGTCTCACCCTGACGATGCTCCTGCTTGCCACGCTCGTGACGGTCTCCGCCCTCTGGGTCGCCCCCAAGGTCGGCAAGCACGAGGGCCTCTACTACATCTCCCTCCTCTTCATCTCGGCGGGGGTGATCGGGGCATTTGCCTCGCTCGATGTCCTCTTCCTCTACTCCTTCCACGAACTCGCCCTCATCCCGACCTTCCTCATGATCGGCATCTGGGGATCGGGTGACCGCCAGGCCGCCGCCTGGAAGGCGACCATCTACCTCGGTCTCGGAAGCTTCGTCCTGTTGATTGGATTGATCGCCCTCTACCTCAGTATCCCGGCGGGACACCGGACCCTCGACCTGCGCGAACTCGACCAGATGGCCGCAACGGGCGCCTTCCATCCCTCCGCCTGGATCTACCTGATCCTGCTCGTCGGTTTCGGGTCGCTGGTCTCGCTCTTCCCGTTCCATTCCTGGGCGCCCCCGGCCTACGCCTGCGCTCCCGCCCCCGCGGCCATGCTTCACGCCGGCGTTCTCAAGAAGTTCGGCCTCTACGGCCTGATCCGCATCGCCCTTCCGATCTTCCCCGAGGCGATGCACGAACTCAACGGCCTGCTTCTTCTCCTCGTGGTCGGAAACATCCTCTACATCGGATATGTCACCGTCTCTCAGAAACGGCTCGACTGGACCGTCGGCTACTCGAGCGTCATGCACATGGGGTACATCTTCCTTGGTCTGGCAGCACTGAACCTGATCGGCATCAACGGCGCGGCGCTCCTGATGTTCGCCCACGGCCTCTCGGTGGCCGCGGCCTTCGCCCTCTGCGGCGAAATCCGCAGCCGCACCGGAACCCTAGACTATGCGGAACTCGGAGGTCTGGCCAAGGCCACGCCTGTCCTCGGGCTCCTCTTCGGCTTCGCCGCGATGGCCTCGGTCGGTCTGCCCGGATTCGCTAACTTTGCGGGAGAGATCCTCGTATTTTTCGGAGCCACGGCTTACGGCCCAGCGATGATCATCCCGGTCATCGTCGGAGTCTGGGGTGTCGTGATCTCGGCGATCTACATGCTCCGCGCCTACCGCAATATCTTCTGGGGTCCCATCGCACAGCGTTGGGAGGGCCTCGCCGACATCGGCACGGGCGCCAAGTGGAGCGTCATCCTCCTGCTCGTGCCACTCATGATCGCCGGATTCTATCCCCAGCTCATCCTGAAGATGGTTGGCACCGCCCTTCCCCGATAACAGCCACCCGTTGACCTGCTTCCCGTGAATACGCTTCTCCTCGAAATCGCAGTCGTCGTCCTCGGCATCGTGCTCCTCCTTGTGGAGGCCTACTCGAACCGCGCCAACAAGAACTACCTTGCCTACACCGGTGCGGCCGGCCTCTTCGGCGTGCTCGTCCTGAGCTTCTTCCCGATGCACGCCCCGGCAGCAGGATCCCCCTCGGCCGCCTTCATCACCCACGATGTCCTCTCGGTCTTCTTTGTACGTTTCACCCTGATCGCCACGATCGTCACCCTGCTCATGATCCCGGGCTACCGCCCCGTGCTGGAGCGTTACCTTCCCGCCGAACGGGCGGGCGGAGGTGTCGGCGAGTTCGCCATCCTTCCCCTCTTTGTCTGCGCCGGACTGATGTGGATGGTCTCCTCCATCGACTTCATCATGATCTTCGTCTCGCTGGAGCTCGCGACGATCACCCTCTACATCCTGGCGACCTACCTCCGGCAGAACGCAGCCTCGCTGGAGGCCGGCACCAAGTTCCTGATCCTTGGGGCTCTCTCCACGGGATTCATCGTCTACGGCATCTCCTGGATCTTCGGGACGACCGGCACCACCAATCTGCTCGCCCTTCCCGCCGCCATCCAGCGGCTTCCCGAGAGCGCGCTTACGCCCCTGCTCTTCGGGATCGCGATGGTCCTCGTGGCCTTGAGCTTCAAGATCTCCGCCTTCCCATTCCAGTTCTGGGTTCCCGATGTCTATCAGGGTGCCCCGACGCCGGTAACCTCCTATCTCTCCGTTGCCTCGAAGGCTGCGGGTTTTGTCGTCCTCATCCGCCTGCTGGTTGTGCTCGGGACGGTTCCCGTGATCTCGCACAAGCTCCATGCGGTGATCACCCTGCTGGCGGCCCTGACCCTGATATTCGGAAACTTCGCCGCGATCCCGCAGACCAACATGAAGCGCCTGCTCGGATATTCGAGCGTCGCCCACGCCGGTTACCTGCTCATGGCGGTGGCCAGTCTCGGCTCGAAGATGGCGATCCCCGCCATCGGATTCTACCTCGCCGGGTATCTGGCCATGACCATGCTGGCCTTCGTGGTCCTGACCGTCGTCTCCGAGGTGACGGGTGGCGACGAGATCTCCCGCTTCAACGGCCTGGGCCGCCGTTCCCCGCTCCTCGCGGGTGCCATGCTGCTTGCCAGCGCCTCCCTGGCCGGCATTCCTTTCACCGCTGGATTCATCGGCAAGCTGCTCATCTTCGAGGTCGCCATCAATCAGGGCCACTACGGGCTCGTGGCACTCGGTTGCGTCACCGTTGCCGCCGGCTTCTACTACTACTTCAAGGTGATCCGCGCCATGTACTGGCAGCAACCCGCCGAGGAGACGCCAATCCGCGTCACCTTCACGGTGAAGCTCCTCATTGCGCTGCTCGGAGCCGGAATCCTCGCCTTCGGCATCTACCCGGCGCCGCTCCTTTCCGCGCTGCGCTGATCCCCTAATTTCCCATGCCGGCTCTCGACAAGCCTCTGGCCGAACTGGAGAAGTACCGGGGGATCAATCCCCGGCCCGGGGATTTCGACGACTACTGGGCTGCCGCCCTGCGCGAACTCGACGCGACGGATCCTGATCCTGAACTCGTTCCAAGCTCGGAGATCGATCCGCCCTATGCCGAGGTGTTTGATCTCTGGTTCCGCGGAGTAGGAGGGGCCCGCATTCATGCCAAGTATGCCCGCCCGAAAAAAAGCACGGAGGCCATCCCTGCTCTACTGCAGTTCCATGGCTATTCGGGAAACAGCGGCGACTGGCATGACAAGCTGGCCTGGACGGGGCAGGGGATCGCGGTGGCCGCGATGGACTGCCGCGGTCAGGGTGGGCAGAGCGAGGACAACACTCCCGTGCGGGGGAACACCCTCAACGGCCATTTCATCCGGGGACTCGACGATGCTCCGGAGAAACTCCTCTTCCGCAGCATCTTCCTCGATACCGTGCAACTCGCGAGGGTCGTGATGTCATTCCCGGAAATTGATCCTGCTCGCATCGGTACGACCGGAGGCTCGCAGGGTGGCGCCCTCTCGATCGCCTGCGCCGCCCTCGAACCCCGCATCAGCCGCTGCGTCTCGATCTACCCCTTCCTCTCCGATTACCAAAGGGTCTGGGAAATGGATCTGGCCAAGGACGCCTATGCCGAACTAAGGGCCTTCTTTCGTCACTTTGACCCGCGACACGAGCGGGAGGAGGAGATCTTCACCCGCCTCGGCTACATCGACGTGCAGCACCTCGCCCCCCGCATCGGGGCGAAGGTCCTCATGGCCCTCTCGCTGATGGATAACATCTGCCCTCCCTCGACCCAGTTCGCCGTCTACAACGCGATCCGCAGCCCCAAGGAGGCAGTGTGCTATCCCGACTTCGGACACGAGGGATTGCCAGGATTCGGCGATCGAGCCTTCAATTTTCTGCTCGGACTCTGAGTATGCCGCACATCGCGGCAAAGGAAGCGGGTATCGCGGGGAGGGCTCCGCAGGCGACGCTCCGGAGCATCAGGCTTGCGGGATTCCGCTGCTTCGAGTCACTGGAGTATGAACCGGGGACCCGTCTCAGTTTCCTCACCGGGCCGAATGCCCGGGGGAAGACCTCCATCCTGGAGGCCGTCTGCATGCTGCTCCGGCTCCGTTCGCCCAGGACTACCGAAAACCGGGAGATGGTCCGCTTCGGTGGGAGTGCCTTCGCACTGGAGGGGTTGGTCGAGGCCCAGGCCCGTGAGGCAGCCACCCGCCTCTCCCTCACATGCACTCCCCCTTCACGCCTCCTCAAACTGGATGGAGTGCCCCAGTCCTCCACGGCTGATTATCTGTCGCAGGGAAGGATTGTCTGGTTCGGCAGCGAGGATCTCTCACTGGTCAACGGACCCGCGGAACGCCGCAGGAAGCTCCTCGACAGCGCCGGTCTTCAACTCGGGGGCTCGGGACTCGGAGCGACCTACGGGCGCGATCTGAAGAGTTACGATCGGGCGCTCCGTTCACGGAATCTCCTGCTACGTGAAGGAAAGCCGCGCGCCCAGATCGAGGCGTACGACATTCCCCTGTCGGAGACCGGGGAGAGGCTGATCATGGCTCGCCGCAGTTTGGTCGATGCATTGGCGCCCCTTGCCGCTTCTGCTTGTGCCTCGATCTCGGGGGAGAAGCTGGAGCTCTCCTACTCCCCCGGTGCCGACCTCCCGATGAGGGATGCTCTCGAGGCGAGTCGCTCCGAGGAGATCCGTCTTCGACAGACAAGGGTGGGACCGCAGAGGGATGATGTCGCCGTTCAACTCAATGGCATCCCTGCGGGATCCTTCGCCTCCGAGGGTCAGCGGCGCACAGTGGCGCTAGCCCTCAAGTTGGCGGTTGCCGACCTCCTTACCAGGGAAAACGGAGCCGCCCCGCTTTTGCTTCTCGACGATATCTTCGGCGAACTCGACCCATCGAGACGAGATGCCCTGCTCGCGGGGATGCCCGCCGATTCCCAGGCCCTCCTGACCACGGCGGATCTTGCAGGCATCACCCTGCCCTCCGGTTCCGTGGTGCACCGTCTGGAAGAGGGAGGACTCCGTCCCGGTTAAAGAGTGGAAAGGGTTGCCGGTCCCGCCGTGCCGGATGACCGCCCGTCATAGATCCTTTCCTCGGGGGCTTTTTTGACGTACCCAAGGAGTAGGCATGTCGATCTATCTCCGCACGCTCCGCTATTTCCGGGCTTTCACAGGCCAGACCCTGCTTGCGGTGGCTCTGATGACTATAGGCATCGGCTTCAATCTCCTGAAGCCGTGGCCCTTCAAGTACATCGTCGACGGGATCCTCGATACCTCACACGGCACGGCCGAGGCGCGTGCTTTCGTGAAGCAGTGGTTCGGATGGACCGACGGATACGGGGCGGTGATCGCTCTCTGCGTCGCCATGGCCGCGATCGCCCTGCTCTCCGGTCTGGTGAATCTCCTCTCCAACGTCCTGCTGATCCGCATCGGGCTGAAGGCGCTGCTTCATCTTCGCACCCAGCTCTACACCTGCCTGCAGGCTCTTCCGCTGCAGTTCCACGATGCCCGGCGCAGCAGCGACTCCTCCTTCCGCGTCGCCTACGATTCGCAGTCGATCCAGACCATCTACAACAAGGGCTTCGCCACGATCTTCGGTGCCGTGGTCACGCTCGTGAGCGCGCTGGTGATCATGCTGCGGATGAACTGGCAATTGACCGTGGTCTCCCTCGCGGTGCTACCCCCGGTGGTCTGGTCGATCCGCTACTACGGTGACCGGATCCGCCGGGAATCGACGACGATCCAGGAGAGGGAGAGCGACCTGCTCGCCACCGTGCAGGAGGGACTCGGCTCGATCCGCATGGTGCAGGCCTTCGGCCGGGAATCCCACGAGGTGCAGCAGTTCCTTGCCCACGCGACGCGCAGCCTCGAGGCGAACTTCCGCCTGAACATGACCTCCAGCCGCAGTGCGCTCGTGGTAGGAACGCTCATGGCGCTGGGATCCGCGGTCATGTACGGGGCCGGATCGCTGCAGGTGATGAAAGCCAATCTCAGCCTCGGTGACATGCTGGTCTTCGTCGCCTACCTGGCGACCCTCTACCAACCGATCGAACAACTGACCTACACCGCATGGGCCCTGGAGGGGGCGGCCGCAGGCGCGCAGCGCTGCTTCGAGGTGCTCGACCGCGAGGAGGAGACAAAGGATTCTCCCGGTGCCGTTCCTCTTGGTGTCGCCACGGGGGGGATCACCTTCGCAGGGGTCGCCTTCAATTACGACCCCAAGGCACCCGTGCTTGCCGGTGTCGACCTCGTGATTGCTCCCGGGGAAACGGTTGCCTTTGTCGGGGGGACCGGCGCGGGCAAGAGCACGCTGCTCTCCTTGGTTCCGCGTTTCTACGATCCCACGGCGGGCGTGGTCCGCATCGACGGGCATGATCTCAAGTCACTGACCAAGGCCTCGCTCCGTTCCCAGATCGGCATGGTCCTTCAGGACACCCTGCTCTTCTCCACCAGCATCCGGGAGAACATCGCCTACGGGCGCGAGGGGGCTACGGAGGCCGAGATCATCGAGGCGGCGAAGCGTGCGCAGGCTTACGATTTCATCATGGCCCAACCTCAGGGTTTCGACACGCCGGTCGGGGAGAGGGGAGGACATCTCAGCGTCGGCCAGCGCCAGCGCATCGGGATCGCACGGGCCTTCCTCAAGAACGCCCCGATCCTCCTCCTTGATGAGCCGACTTCCGCGCTCGATCCCTCCACGGAGAAGGCGATCATGGAGACGATCGCTGAACTGATGCGTGGCCGCACCACGCTGATCATCACCCATCGGCTCTCGACGGTGCATCATCTCGGCCGCGTGGTTCTGCTGGAGCACGGACGCATTGCCGAGCAGGGGACCGGGCCCGAGCTTCTCGCCGCGGGTGGATCCTACGCGAAGCTTTATCACGCAGCCGGCCACCACGCCGGAGAAAAGAAAGAATCATGAAACGCAAAAAAATCATCGTGCTTGGATTCATGGGTGGCATGCCCATCGCCGGAGTCATCTGGCAGCACATCCATTACATCGTCGGCCTGCAGCGGCTGGGCCACGAGGTTTACTACGTCGAGGACACGCTGAACTACCCGTACGATCCGGTCGCTTTCAATGTCTCCGACGATTACTCCTACGCCGCTCAGACGCTGGGACGACTGGCCGAGGAGCACGGCTTCCAGGGACGCTGGGCCTACTGCGCCCGCTACAAGGATCCGATGGAGAGCGCCGGAATGTCGCTTTCCCAACTCAAGACCCTCTACAGGGAGGCCGACTGCGCCCTGAATATCTGCGGGTCACACGACATGAACGACGATCTTCGTTCGATCCGGCATCTGATCTACGTCGAGAGTGATCCCGGCGTGGAGCAGATCAAGATCGACAAGGATGAGTCCGCCACCATCGATTATCTCAAGGAGCACCGGCACCTCTTCACCTTTGGCGAGAATATCGGCATGCCTGCCTTCGCCGTTCCCACCCACGGATTCAACTGGCTACCGACCCGTCAACCCGTGGTCACCGATCTCTGGTGCCCCACGGCCGAGGCACCCGCGCCCGATTCCGCCGCCCTGTTCACGACGATCTGCAACTGGTCGACCAGCGGCAAGAAGGACATCGAATGGCGCGGCTCGAATTACCTCTGGAGTAAGTCGCTGGAGTTTCTCCGGTTCGTGGAGGCGCCGAAGCGTTCCGGGGAGTCGTTCGAGATGGCGACCGACATCAAGAAGGAGGAGGAAAGGGCTCTCTTTGAGAAGAACGACTGGAAGCTCGTCCTTCCGCACGACCTGAGTGTGGATTGGAACGGCTACCGCGACTACATCCGCAACTCCAGGGGAGAGTTCACCTGCGCGAAGGACCAGTACATCCGTCTGGACACAGGTTGGTTCAGCGACCGCACCGCATGCTACCTTGCGGCCGGTCGTCCCGTGATCACGCAGGAGACCGGATTCACTTCCCATTACGGAGGGAAAGAGGGGCTCCTCTCCTTCTCCAGCATGGAGGAGATTACCGGTGCCGTCGCATCGATCCGTGCCGACTACAAGAAGCACAGCCGCGCCGCGCTTGCGATCGCGCGCGAGGTCTTCGAGGCGGAAAAAGTACTCAAGTCCCTCTTGGATCGAGCGGGAGTTTGAAGAAAAGCGGGCACTGATGATGAATAATCAGGAAATCAGGAAATCAGGAAAAGGTGATGATTTTGCTGACCGTGAACTAAGTACTAGGGTTATTGAATCGGCGATTCAGGTCCACAAAGCTTTTGGGCCAGGCTTTCTTGAGTCTTTTTACGAAGAAGCACTGGGTATTGAGCTGACTGAAAAGAAAATCCCCTACGAGAGGCAAAAAACCATACTCATTGACTATAAGGGGCAACCTATTGGGGAACATCGTCTGGATCTTTTGGTGTATCACCGGCTTGTCGTGGAACTCAAAACGGTAGCCGAATTAGATTCGATCGACTTTGCTGTTGTCCGTTCCTACATGAAGGCATTGGGGCTGAGATCGGGGTTGATCCTTAATGAATAATCAGAATCTTATTGATCTGCTTCATGAAGTCGGGGGGGCGGACGACTACTTCAAGGGTGTCTCCCGGCCCCGGGAAATGCTTCCGGACAACATTCTTCTCTTCTCACGGAACGACCGCGGGATTCTTTCCCCCGGGATAATATCGCCCGATCTTCACCAACGTTGGGTTCTCATCATTTCACTGCGTGGTCGCGGCAACGTTAAGATCGACTGCTCGTGCGAATCACTCGGCCCGGCTGAAACCCTACTCATTCCTCCGCTGCATCTTCATTCCTACGCAAAGATTGCAAAAAGTCTGAACTGGGCTTTCGTCACCTTCGACTGGCCGCAGCATACGGTTTCCAGCGTGGCTTGGAGGGGAGTCCGTCGTCTCGGCCCAGATGCACGGATCCTTCTTTCATCTTTCATTCAGGAATGGATCCGACCGGCGCGGGATGGGCTCCTGCTTTCCTCGCGCCTCTATCGGTTGCTGAGGGCGCTTTATCCCATTCATGATCCCAAGGAGACCGACCACTCGGTGAACCTTATCGGGTCTGTTCACGCACTGCAGTTGAACCACCCCGGCATCAGGCTTGCGGAACTGGCCCGAAGACTCTCCATGAGTGAAAGCCACCTACGATCCCGCTTCAGGGAGGAAGCTGGATTGAGCATCGGTCGCTATTTGCGTGAAACGCGCCTGCGCCGTGCGGCGAGCTGGATCAAAGAGGAGGGACTTAGCGTGAAATGCGTTTCGGAGCGTGCAGGTTATCCAGACGTCTGCACATTCAGCCGCTCCTTCAGTCGACTTTTCGGCTACTCTCCTTCAACGATGCGGTAAGAGTCGGGCAAATCGCTCCAAAACAAAAGCCCCTCAGTTGATGCTGAGGGGCTTTGGGTTGGGAAAGGAGTATGGTTACTTCTTCTTGGCAGCCTTGGCCTTGGGAGTAGCCTTCTTGGCGGCGGCCTTCTTCGGCTTGGCCTCGGCGACCGGCTTGGCTGGACCGGAGACGCGCGTATTCAGGCGGCTCTTCTTGCGGGCGGCGGCGTTCTTGTGGATGACTCCGCTCTTGGCGGCCTTGTCGAGTGCCGAGGTGAAATTCTTATAGAGATCCTTGACCTCGCTGACACCGGACTCGAGGGCTGCGCGCAGCTTCTTCTCCTCGGTCTTCAGTCGGCTGAGGACGCTGGTGTTGCGGGCCTGGCGCTTGACGGCCTGGCGCTTGCGCTTGAGTTCGGAGTTGCTCTTCTTTGCGGGTGCTTTGGAGGTTGCCATAGGAAAAGGGGTCTGGGTGTTCTTGCTTGATTCTGTGGATGATCGGAATGTGCCAGTAGCAGGATTCGAACCTGCGACCAAGGGCTTATGAGTCCCCTACTCTACCGCTGAGCTATACTGGCGCTGGTCGCGAAGAGTAGCAGTTCGCCCGGGCTCTTCAAGGGAGAATGTTGGAAACCTGCCATGTTTGCGCGCCGCTCTTGTCGCCTGCCACCACTAAGGAAGCGCTGATTAAATCGCATAGAGGCCGTTGCGGGAAGAATGGGCCGCGGGCAAGGCGGCTTGGCACGAGCATCCCCGCAGTGGGCTGTAAGTGCCAAGCCAACGCAGCCCCCGGCCTGTTATCCCCGCAACCCAAAGGGCTGAAGCCATTTTTCGATTTTTGTGGCGTTGCTCGCTCGGGTGAGACCGCTGCGGGTATCGCCCAGCACTCGCGCCTTCAAAAATCAGCAAATGCTCTTCAGCGGCCTTCATGGGATTTAATCAGCGCTTCCCTAAGCAGTCCGCTTATCTCTTAAGATCCCCTGCATCACGCGAAAAAATGCGTACATTTTCCGTTGACACCTTTTCCCTGATCGCCTAATCACGACATCGTCAGTCCAACCACAAACCAACATACATGAACAAAACACTCACACTCCTCGCAGTCGTTCTGGCCACTGCAGCGACCTCGTTCGCTGGTCAGTCCTCCAAGAAAGTCGTCGTGGCTCCCCAGCAGGATCTCTTCCGCGCCGGTGAAGTCCAGCTCGACGTCTTCGCAGCCGGTGCAGCCGGTAACTACAATGGCGGATCCGTCAACGGCTTCGGCGGCGGTCTCGGCCTCAGCTACTTCTTCACGAAGTACTTCGGTCTCGGCATCGATAACACCCTCACCAGCCTCAACGGCAACGGCCATGTCTACAACAGCACGCAGGCTGACATCATCGCTCGTTATCCTATCGAGAGCTGGCACCTCGCTCCCTACGCCCTTGTCGGCGGCGGCGCGACCTGGGGCACCCAGAGCCAGGGTAACGGCAACGTTGGTGGCGGACTCGAGTACCGCATCAACCGCGGCATCGGTCTCTTCGCCGATTCCCGTTACATCTACGGCAACAACGGTCTCAACGAGACTCTTACCCGTGCCGGTCTCCGCTTCATCTTCTAAGAATCTTAGAAGCTAGCATTTAAGAAGGCCCCGGAGGAAACTCCGGGGCCTTTTTTTGTCTGACGGTTCTCCCGAACCAGCCATCCTCATCTCCTATTCGGACTACGAACCGCTTTCAGCGGTTCGTATGACTAAGTTGCGTTCCCACTCACCTTTTGTCTTTTTATTCTTTGGCAAAGGGACTCCCTCCATTCCAACCACTTCGTTGACGCACCAGCCCTGACGAAGTAGCTTAAGCTCCCGCTGCGCAGCCTTTCCATGAGCACACCATCCCCATCGCCCGATTCCCGACGCGTCGTCGTGGGGATGAGCGGCGGCGTCGACTCGAGCGTGGCAGCCTGGCTTCTGAAGGAGCAGGGCTGGGAGGTGATCGGTGTCACCATGAAACTTTGGCCCCAGGACTGCATGAGCCGTGCCGAGGACAAATGCTGCGGTCCCCAGGCGATCGCCGATGCCCGCAGCGTGGCTCACGCGCTGGGAGTCCCCCACTATGTGATCGACGAGGCCGTGCCCTTCGAGCGCCTCGTGATCGATTACTTCGCCGAGGAGTACAAGGCGGGCAGGACCCCCAACCCCTGCGTCATGTGCAACGAGAAGCTGAAATTCGGCAATCTCTGGGACAAGGCGACCGCGCTCGGTGCCGCTTACATCGCGACGGGTCATTACGCGATCGTGGAGCACCCGACGGAGGGCTCTCCCATCCTGCGCAAGGGCCTTGATCCCAAGAAAGACCAATCCTACTTCCTCTTCAGCCTGCGCGGAGGGCAGCTTGCCCGCGCCCTCTTCCCGCTCGGATCCCTGACCAAGGAGGAGATCCGCGGCATCGCCCGCAAGCTCGGCCTCAAGGTTGCCGACAAGGAGGACAGCCAGGAGATCTGCTTCGTGCCTGGCAAGGACTACAAGGCCTTCCTCCGCGACCGCGGAGAGACCTTCCAAGCGGGCGGCTTCTACGACCTGCAGGGGAACCATCTCGGTGATCACGACGGCATCGAGCTTTTCACCATCGGCCAGCGCAAAGGGCTGCCCGGAGGCGCCGGCACACCCCGCTATGTGGTTGATATCGATGCCTCCTCCGGACGTGTCATCCTCGGCGGCGAGGAGGACCTGCTCTGCGGGGAATTCTCCGTCGGCCGGGTCAACTGGCACGACCAACCTCCTTCCGGCAAACGCAGGATCACCGTCAAGGTCCGCCACGGCCATACCGGCGACCCCGCCGAGGTCACCGTCGGCCCCGACGACACGGCGATCGTCCGTCCCTTGGAGCCGCTGCGGGCAGTCACCCCGGGTCAGGCCGCGGTCTTCTATGACGGCGACCGGATCATCGGCGGCGGATGGATCGCCCGCCGCACGCTCGCGGCCGCGCAGTCCACTTCCGAAGCCGCGCTCGCATGAAGAAAAAGATCTCCCGAAGCAAATCACCCGCGATGGCCAAATCCACAGGGTCCAAGTCCTCGGGAAAGCCCTCCGGGAAATCCACGGGGAAATCCACGGGGAAATCCCGGGGGAACAGCTCCTCATTCGATCCGATCCCCGCTGTCATCGAGGAGATCCGTCGCGGCGGCATGGTGATCGTCACCGATGACGAGGACAGGGAAAACGAGGGAGATCTCGTGATGGCGGCTTCCAAGGTCACGCCGCAGGCCGTGAATTTCATGGCCACCCACGGGAGGGGCCTCATCTGCGTTCCGGTGACCGAGGAGCGCGCCTCCCATCTGGGACTCCAACGGATGGTCGCCCACAACCGCGAGCTTCACGCCACCGACTTCACTGTTTCCGTCGATGCCACCCACGGAACGACCACCGGCATCAGCGCCAAGGACCGCTCCGCCACCATCAAGGTCCTGAGCAACCCGAAGGCATCCCCCAAGGATCTCCGCCAACCGGGACACATCTTCCCGCTGCAGGCATCCCAGGGTGGTGTGCTGCGCCGGGCGGGCCATACCGAGGCCGGCGTCGATCTGGCGCGCCTCGCCGGTCTCGATCCCTCCGGCGTCATCTGCGAGATCCTTAATGAGGACGGCTCCATGGCCCGACTCCCGGATCTGCTGAAGTTCCGCAAAAAGCACGGACTCAAGATCTGCTCGATCAGGGATCTCATCGCCTACCGCCGCAAGAGCGAGAAGCTCGTCCATCGGGAGCAGGAGATCGACATGCCCACCGACTACGGCGATTTCAGGATGGTCCTCTACAAGGCGGCCGTGGACAACCACCACCACCTCGCGCTCGTGAAGGGGCCGATCGACCCTTCCAAACCCGCCCTCGTGCGCGTCCACAGCGAGTGCCTCACCGGGGATGTCTTCGGATCGCGCCGCTGCGACTGCGGTAGCCAGCTTCACCGTGCGCTGGCGCAGATCGCCGAGAACGGCCACGGCGTCCTCGTCTACATGAGGCAGGAGGGGCGCGGCATCGGGCTCTCCGCCAAGATCCACGCCTACAAGCTCCAGGAACAGGGCCTCGACACCGTCGAAGCCAACGAGCGCCTTGGCTTCCCCCCCGATCTCCGCGACTACGGCACGGGCGCCCAGATCCTGGCCGATCTCGGGATCGGAAAAATCCGGCTCCTGACCAACAACCCGCGGAAGGTCGTGGGACTCGAGGGATACGGCATGGAGATCGTGGAGCGCGTCCCCATCCGTCCCGAACCCAACAGGCACAACGCCACCTACCTCAAGACCAAGAAGAAGAAACTCGGTCACCTCTTTTAGGTAATAGGGACTCGGTAATAGGTGATGGGGTCCACAGTCCACCAACCCTATCGCCTCCGAAAACCCTTCATCATTCATCCTTCATCGTTCATCATTTCTTCCTCAAATGATCACCCCTCTCCCGACCCGCCCACGGCTTTCGACGGCCGCGACGAACCTTATCGTTGTGGTGGCCAGCCGCTACAATGCGGAGTTCGTGGAGCCGATGGTCGCGAAAGCACTCTCTGAAATCACCCTCATCGAACCGCACACCAAGACCCAGGTGGTCCATGCTCCCGGCTCCTTCGAGATCCCCCATCTGGCACGGAAGGCCATCGACCACCTCAAAGCCGATGCCGTCATCTGCCTCGGCGTGATTTTCAAAGGGGAGACCGGCCATGCCGATCTCATCGCTGCCTCGGTCAGCGATACCCTCTGCAGGATGTCCGTGGAGACCCTGACACCGGTCATTCACGGGGTCCTTCTGCTCGACAACAAGGAACAGGCACGCGCCCGATGCCTGGAAGAGGAAATCAACCGCGGCACGGAAGCGGCACGCGCGGCGATCGAGGTGCTTCGGGCCTCGCGTGCCATGGCCGGCCGCTGATAGAGTCATCGAACCATGGGAGTACGACGCGAAGGCCGCGAGGCCGCCATCCAGTTTCTCTACCAGCGCGACCTCGGCGGCGGCGCCGGTGTTTCCGACCTGCAGGAGTTCTATGCATTCCGTGGCCTCAGCCCCTCGGCCCGCCGCTTCTGCGAAGGACTGGTGAGCGGCCTGCTCGACCATACGGCCGACATCGACGTGGCGCTCCGGGAGCATACCCAGAACTACGAACTGGATCGTCTCT
Source organism: Spartobacteria bacterium (assembly GCA_947482345.1). Lineage (GTDB taxonomy): Bacteria > Verrucomicrobiota > Verrucomicrobiia > Chthoniobacterales > UBA6821 > UBA6821. The sequence goes on along the minus strand of CANKJN010000017.1, from coordinate 11,344 downwards.
CCGCCGTCGACCGGAACATCCTGCGGCTCGCCGTCCACGAGATGCTTTTCTGCGATGACATCCCGCCGGTGGTCTCGATCAACGAGGCCATCGACATTGCGAAGAAATACGGCACCGAGGAATCGGGGCGCTTCGTCAACGGCGTCCTCGACAAGATCAAGGCGACGCTCAAGCGGCCTGACAGGACGCCATCCAAGTCGCCCGAACACGCCGCGCCCGCCACTCCCCAAGACTGATGGCGGGTTGGCTCCAAGGTGTCCTGGGGCGCATCACCGGCGCCCATGAGGCGGTTGACTGGGATGACGTCGAGGCCGCGATCTGGCAGTCCGATCTCGGCGCCCCGACAGCCACCGCGATCTTGGAATCACTGCGGGCCAAGGGCCTCGCCCTGCATGCCGGGAACGTCCTCGAAACAGCCCGCTCTGAGGCAGCCAGATACCTTCCCGAACGCGGCGCCGAACTCACCCCCTCCCCGGACGGCCCCGTCGTCATCCTGATGGTGGGCGTCAACGGCACAGGCAAGACCACTAGCAGCGCAAAGTTGGGCGCCCGCATGAAAGCCCGCGGTCATTCGGTCCTGCTCTGCGCCGCCGACACGTTCCGCGCGGCCGCCGTCGAACAACTCAAGTCATGGGGCGACAAACTGGGCGTCGAAGTGGTGAGCAGCGAATACGGCGCGGATCCCGCCGCCCTCTGCCATGACGCGCTTGCGAAGGCCAGGCGACTGAAGGTGGATTTTCTCATCTGCGACACAGCCGGGCGTCTCCACACCAAGTCGAATCTCATGCAGGAGCTGGCCAAGGTGAAACGCTCCCTCGGAAAGCTCGATCCCTCGGCACCCCACGAGGTCTTCCTTGTGGCCGACACCACGACCGGCAGCAACGCCGTCGTGCAGGCGAAGGAATTCCATGCGGCCACCCCGCTCACCGGGCTCATCCTCACGAAATTGGATGGCTCGGGCAAGGGCGGTGTCGCCGTGGCCATTGCCCGGGAAACCGGCATTACCCCGCGCTTCATCGGAACGGGTGAAGGTGCAACCGACCTTGCGCTCTTCGACCGCTCCGCGTTCCTGGAACGGATGCTGTGACCTGCTGATTTTTTCGAGAGCAATGCCCGCTTCTCTCGGTTGCCCGCTGCAAGTAGCGCGGAACCGCCTTCAGCAGTAGTTGACGCCCGCCTCGGCCAGCCAGGCATCAAGGACAGCGGCGTTGCCGAGCGAATCCTCCCAGTCCATCTCCGGGGTTTGCTGACTCCCCTCGGCAACGGCACGGGCCACCGCATCGATCTCGAATCCGTAGAGATCGTGGTCGGGGGTCCCGCTCCGCAGTGTCCGCTTCTCACCCCCCTTGTGGTGGTGGATCCGGATCTCGGCCTCCTCGGGATAAACGCCCCAGGGTCGGTTCAGGGTGATCGATCCCAGTTCCCCTTCCAGACGGACTTCATTGGTTCCGTGGAGTTGAGTCCCGCTCTGGATCATGGCGATGAGCCCACCGGGGAATCTCAGGATCGCGGCGGCGGTGAGATCGGTCTTCTCTCCGGGCTCCAGTCGGGCAAATCCACGGACCTCCTCCGGTTCGGCGTGGCGTTTCCCCAAGACTTCGCCGGCCACCATCCTGGCCATCGAGACCCCGTAGCAACCGATATCCAGGATCGATCCTCCCCCGAGAGCGCGGGCGACCAACCGGTGACTCGGATCATTCTCCCCGAGATAGTAACTGAAGGTTGCATGGATCATGCGGATCGGTCCGATCTCGTCGGAGCGGATCAGTTTGCGCAGGGTCTCTGTCTGCGGATGGCAGCGGTACATGAAGGCCTCCATGAAGAAGACCCCGTACTTTCGCGCCGCGCCGATCATCTCCTCCACCTCGGCACGGTTCATGCCTGCCGGCTTCTCGCAGAGGATGTGCTTGCCCGCCTCGGCGCAACGGACGGCCCACTCCCGGTGCATCGGATGGGGTGGCGCGATGTAGACAGCGTCGACCTCGGGGTTTTCCAGAAGGGCTGCGTAGTCGGCATGGGCGTGGGGAACACAGTGCTGTTCGGCAAACTTGGCGGCATCCTCCGAGGTTCGGCTCGCCACGGCCAAAAGTTGCCCGGTCGAGGATTTGGAGAGTGCCTCCGCAAAGCAATGGGCGATCTTTCCGGTGCTGAGAATGCCCCAGCGGAGTTTGGATGAGGTCATCGGGAAAGGAAAAAGGGGGAATGAAAAATGAAAAGGAGTTTCTTAAGGGAAGAGATTCAGTAGCCCTGTAACTTTAGAACCTTCCTCACTTACCTTCAGATTCCACCCATCCCGAGGATCCGCTCGTATTCCCCGGGAGCGATCGGCATGACGCTGAGGCGCGACTGCTTGATGAGAGAGATCTCCGCGAGGGACTTCTCCCCCTTGATCTCCTGAAGGGTGACGGGTGAGGGGAGGGGTTTCACGGCGGCCAGATCGACGCAACTCCAGTCACCCTCCTTGGCGGTCGGATCAGGATAGGCTTCCTTGACGACCTTGGTGATGCCGCGCACGGAGGGATCGGTGACGCTCTGGTAGAAGAGGACGAGATCCCCCTTCTTCATGGCGCGGAGATTATTCCGGGCCTGGAAGTTACGGACACCTGTCCATGCGGTCTGCTTCTCCCTGATGAGGTCGGCCCACGAGTAGGCGGAGGGTTCGGATTTGACGAGCCAGTGGTTTGCCATGGAGACGTTTTAGACTGTTTTCCGGCAAAGATCCACCAGGGGGTGCATGGGGTTACAAGGGCTGGAATCCCCTTTTGTCTGAAGATACAAGTGATGATAACAACGCCCATCGCCGAAAGAACCAGCTACTTCTACCGGAATAAGAGTGGAGATGGTCGAAGATCCTATCCACTCTTTTCGCATCAACTTTCCGGCGGGGGTGAACCCGTTGGTAGGTTTTGTTCATCTGGGCAACTGTTCCGCGGACCAATATCATTGGCAGTTCCACGGATTCGCGGTACCCGACGACGAACGCGGTCCATTGCAGCAGCACTATCACGTGCAATCAAAGCTTCATATCCCCTGCCTGCACATTCATCATTATGCGATGGGAGTGATCCGGAGTGGGATGCCCGCTCCCAACGACACAGGTCTCCCGCCGGGTTGAGGGAGGGGGCGCTGTCACTAGGTCAGTGAGAACCTAGGGAACAGCTGATTAAATCTCATTGAGGCCGTAGCGGAAAGAATTGGCCGCACAGGCAAGGCGGCTTGGCGCGAGCATCCCCGCAGAGGGCTCTAAGCGCCAAGCCAACACAGCCCCCGGCCGGTTATCTCCGCAACCCGTAGGGCTGAAACCATTTGTCGATTTTTGCGGCGTTGCTCGCTCGGGCGAGACCGCTGCGGGTATCGCCCAGCGCTCGCGCCTTCAAAAATCAGCAAATGCTCTTCAGTGACCTTCATGGGATTTGATCAGCGCTTCCTTAGCAAGTGTTAAGTCAGTGTATTCGCTTCCCTGTAAGCCCCTGGCGTGATGCCCACTACTCTCTTGAAAAGGACGCTCATGTACTCCGGGTGCGTAAATCCCGTGAGATGAGCGATTCTATCAAGCTTGAGATCCGTCTCGGTAAGGAGCTTCTTGACGTGCTTAACTTGATACTCTCGGATGAAGTCGTTCGGCGACTTCTTCAGTTCCTTACGGAAGCGAGTCTCAAGAATTGCGCGCGAGACGCCGAATTTCTCGGCGACATCCATGACGCGGCAACCTGTCAGGGCGTTTTGGCAGATGTATTGGACAATTTCGTCGAGCAAGGGGTCCTTGATGATAAGAAGATCGGTGGACTCTCTCATCACGACGTGGGAGGGAGGGAATAGATGTCTGGTGCGATCATGCTTTTTGCCATCCATGAGTTGCTCGAGAACCATCGCCGCCTCATAGCCGATTTTGACCATGTCTTGACAGATGCTGGAAAGAGTCGGGGATGACAGTATGCACAAATGCTCCTCATTATCGACCCCGACAACGGCCACCTTTCCCGGAACAAGCGTTCCCATGTTGCTGCATGCCTGGATCAGTTGAAGCGCAAGGAAGTCATTGGCAGCCATTATTCCAACAGGCTTGGGGAGTTCATGGATCCAACGCGAGATAGACTCCTGATTGTCCTCCGTCGTGCTTTCATTGGGGTTCCTCCACGGGACTTCGAGAACGCCGACATTGCGTCCGAATTGCTCATGGAATAAGCGAAACCCATGTAATCTTTTTTTTGACCAATCGGTTTCCGCATAACCGAAGAAGCCAAAATTTACCAATCCCTTTTCGGTAAGGTGGTTGGCAGCCATGACTCCAACGGCATGCTGGTTGGTTCCAAGGAAGGGGATCTCGCTGTTTTCATCATAGTAGTCCACACCGATGACGTGCACCCCCTGCTTAATCAGCGTTTGCATCTCGGCTCCCATAGGAAACCTGCTGATGACTCCATCGGGAGGCTCTGATGAAAAGTACTGTTCCGGCAAGGGTCCTTCGTGGACGAGGGTAATGTTCCAAAGAGGTTGTTCTCGCTGGTAGATAGCCACTCCCCGAAGAAGATGGCGTCCGCAGTAGTCAGAGGGGTTGATGTGGAGGATGACTTTTTTGCGGGGACCCATGAGACTCAAGGAATACTAATATACTTACTTGGGCAAGTGAAAAAAACACTTCACCAGAGAATATATCTCAATAAACAGAAAACCATATCTCATAAAAAGTATGGATAAAGAGATTATATTGATTATAAAGTTATTCAATTATGTTTAAGAATCAGGATATAGCGCTACGTTCTGATTAAGTTAACTCTTAGATGCCATTGGCAAGTTTCAAAAAAATAGTTGTATACAAAAACTCAATGCTTCAATATAGAAGATCATAATTATGAAATTACATATATGGGATATCATGGCCGTGCTTGGCATATTCACTTTGAGCTGCTGGATCATAGTAACGGCTTTTTTTTTAAAAATAACGCTCAGTGACCTTGATAAAAGGAGGGATCACGGAGAGAAGAAACTGGAATGCGAGTAGGAATGCGGCAGTCGTACATCAGGTGCATCTGTTTTTGCAGCATGAGTTCATGCAGAACCCCTACGCCATCAGCGGCAATCTGGAGGGAACCAGCCTGACGTTCTCGAACTGGAGCTCCACCCCGATCCGGGACTTCCTCTACACGGGAGTCGGCTCCACCGTGGAGTTCGCCAAGAGGTGGAGCACCTCCTTCTTCTACAACGCCGCCGCAGGGAACAACAACACAGAGCGCCCCAAGGGCATCCGTCAGGAGAAAAGAAAGGGCTCGAAATGTCTTTTGATTCTGGAGTGCGCGATGTTTAGATAGACATTGCAAGAACGCCAGAATTTCAACCATCCTCCGATTCACTCTCTAGGGCAGCCTATTTATTCATGAAATCACCGTCGCTGTTGTTTACCACGACACCCATGGCCACACAAAGCGTCGGGCGGATTCCGTGATGCGTGGAGACCAGGAGGCCGGTGATGTCACTTCGACAATCTACACGACGAAAGTGGCTGCGTCTCGGTTGGACGAGCTCGATGGGACCCGATGCCCATAACCGTGTGGGCTCATTCATCGGCCCCAGGGCTGCCAGTTTTCAGGTCATTCCAACGGATGCTCCGGCTCAGGGTGACTTGGAGACGGCCGAACTCTATGGCCGCAGGATTGCGGAGATCACCCGTCAGTTTGTGAAGGGACGCTGAGGGTGTGTCAGTAAAATTTCTTCACCGGCCAGTCCATAACCCAGAACCCAAAAGAAAAAACCATGAAAAAATTCTCAAAGAGACTACCGGCCGCCGGAATCTTGACAACACGCCCTCTAAGGGCAGCGGTGCTGGCACTATTTTTCGCGATGATTCCGATCCCGCTCCCCAAGGCTCAGGCAGTCACCTTGCAGTTCACCAATATCTTCAGTGCGAATCTGAATGATTATTATATTTATTTTACCGGAGATCCTTATGTCCAGGCAACTTATACTTGGACGAATGCCCAAGGAATTCAGACAAACTCGTTTCGAACTGCTGGAGGTAGCATAAGCACTAATCAAGTTAGTCTCGGATCGATAACCGGTGTCGATGTAAGCAATCTTACTGCGGGACATATTCTCCTTACTTACGGTCAATATGCGGGGACAACCACACCTGGTCGGATGAGTGGGACATTTGGATCAACGAACCCTTTCCAATTCTTGGAAGCGAATATTGGAACAAACGCTAAGCAAAAGGCAGCAGCGGGTAATTTGGATATCACCTACATTGATGCCTATAGCTTTACCTATATTGCCTCAAATTCGACGACTGGTCAAAGGGTGGGCATTACAAACAATGCCAAGCAGGTAACGAGTTACCTCAAATCGATCTCGGCTCCTGGAGCGGCGAATTTCATTCCGACGATCCTTTATGTGGGAGGCCGGCAGGCGATCGGGACCGCCTCGGTTCTGGGCAATGGCTCAATGCTGACTCCGCCGCAGTATCCCCTGATGACCAACTACTTTAACCAATTGATTGGCTATACGGCAACGAATCCGATCAAAATCGGGCTAAGCTATGCCGACACTCAGATTCCAAATTCAGCGGCATTAACAAACTCATTCAAGACCTATGCCAATACAGATCCAAGTGGATCTAACCATGGATTTGAGGTCAATGGGACGAATTATCAAACAATGGTTCTTTACGGAGATTTTCAGGGGCAGATGGTGTCCAATCCGGCTGTTTCTTACGGTGGGTTGGCGCTGACCAATGGAAATCTCGGATTTTACCTTGGCAGTGGTTCGATCTCGATCGGCTTCTGGGGAGGAACCAACACAGCTAGCAATCCTTTTATTGCGCAAACATTTACCAATGTTGCGTTGATCAATCAGGGCACTGCCGATCAGATCAATAATGATATGCGCCTAGCTGCACAACCTACGAATTATCTCAATCCCGGCCAGGTGGGGCTGCAACTGAACTCGAATTATTCTAACATGATCACGAGCATTATCGGCTATATCACTGCTTCGGGATACACCAGTAACATTCAATCTATTGCCCCGGAAATTCAGGGTAATTACATTGGGGATCTCTATGCTTCCGTCATGATGGGCGTAGCCGGATCGACGAATGTGATTACGGATGGGACAAATTCGTATACCATGGCCACCAACGACAGCGGATGGTGGTGGATGCTGAAAAGTGCACCTCAGTTCGATCAGGTTCAGGCCAATACAAATAATTATGATCCCTACAGTGCCTATTTTTACAATAATTCCGATGGGACGGCATACGGATGGGCGTACTCTGACAGATTTACGGCCAATACGAATCCCATCCTGCTCACCTTCGCCTCCAACGACATTGTGTCGATTTTGGTAGGCAGTCCCGATCTGATTACCGCTCCCACCAATTCCAGCGAAGCCGCATTCTGGGGGGGGAGCAGTGGTGGCCCTTGGAATACTTCTTCCAACTGGTCCAACGGCATTGTGCCCAGCAGTTCCACGCAAGGGGTCATCAATACCGGTTGGGTCTCTATTACCAGCGCGCAGTCTGCAGGCACGCTCTGGGTAGGACTTCAGATTCAGGGGCAAAGCAACATGACCGGCGGTGTCTCCATCGCAACGAACGGGAGCCTGAGCGCAGACTACGTAATTCTGGGAGCGGGTACCGGAAGCTCGGCTGGGACTCCTCAGGCTCTGGGATCCATCACCAATGCCGGGACTCTTTCGGTAACGAACGCTTATCTCGGTATTTTGGGAGGAGGCGGAATGCTTGTGAACAATGGAACAGGGACGGCAACGTTCGAGACGCTTCAAGTCGGAAATGGGGGATCCGGTGATGTCAGCAATGCTGGAAAGATTATGGCGACCAATTTGACGCTCGGTGTTGGGGCTGGAAGCATCGGCTTCTTGACCAATGCCGGCATATTGAATGTCGCCCGCATGACGATCGGAGGTGCCTTGGGTTCGGGAACCTTGGTGAATTCCGGAACCATCAATATGCAGACCTTGGATGTAGAGGCATCGGGGCCTTCCGGAGCTTCAACGAATTTAACACTGTTGGGAGGGAGTTCCTTGAATGCAAGCAATCTTTCAATCGCAACCAACCCACTGGGAGCAAGTGGATCGCTTAACATCAATATCGGGGCTTATGGAGGAACGGACACGAACATTCAGCTGAACGTCGGTTCTGGTACGATTTCTTTAGGAAGCATTGGCCAAGTGAATTTCAATCAATCGGACACATTCACGCTGAGCAGCGCGCTGGTTCCTTTTTCCACAAATACTATTCAAGGCAATTTTTATCAGTATGGAGCAGGGACGACCGTGTTTTCAGGCAGTAATTCAATCTCTAATTGGGGGGTTAACTGGAGTCGCCCCAATTCAATCGGTACGATCGTGGCAGATTCCACCAATGCATTCGGGGCTGCCGCAACGGTGAATCTTTCTGGGGGCACTCTCATGCTCTCCAACAGCCTGAGTGTTGGAACCCTGAGTTGGACTTCCTTCAATGGGCAGATCGCGTTGCCGCAGCTTACGGATTCCAGCGGGTTTCTGACAGTGAGTGGCGCGGCGACTATCTCGCTATTGGGTACTAACGCCGGGCCTCCGGATAGCGGCTATTATTTTAACCTATCCAACACCGTTCTTTCATATGGTGTTACTTATACTCTGCTGAGTTCCACAAATCTTGTTATAACTAATGCACAGCCCTCTAACGGACATTTAAATTTAGGAATTCTCGGATACACGAAATACTCACTTTATACTAACAATAACTCCATCTCGATTGAGCTTCTCGGGACCAATCCGACGCCGACCAATCCTGCGACGCCAGACGATTGGGGATCTGTCTGGTCGAACTCCTCGGGAGGTTCATGGAGTGTTGCCGCCAACTGGATCTCCAATGCGGTTCCATCAGGCTCTGACACCGCCACGATCAATGACGGTTGGGCGGCGGTCACTAATTCCAATGCGGTCAATACTCTCTATGTCGGCGTGACCAACGGATCCAACGGCGGCCTATCCATCAGTGGAGCTGGCACACTAACCGCCTCCAATGTCTATCTCGGAATCGCCGGGGGAGGAGGAGGGTTGACCAATGCCGGCAGCCTGAATGTCTCCAGTAATCTCTTCGTCGGAACCGGGGCCACCAATGTCGGCCAGATCGGAAACGGAACGTTGGTTAACAACGGTAGTGGCTCGATCAGCGCCTACAACCTTTCGGTCGGCTTCATGGGCGGAGCCGGCTACCTGACCAATGCGGGAACCATTTTTGCAACCAACATCTCGGTTGGCTTCGCCAATTCCCAGACCAATGCCGGGTCCCCTTTCTACGGGAATGGGACAATCATCAACGGGGGAAGCGGCACTGTGACGGCCCTTGATTTCTCGGTTGGCTACGGTGGTTTTGGTGCGCTGACCAACTACGGCGTGATATCGGCCACGAACATGACGATCGGCTACGGCTACTCGAGTCAGCAGGCCGGCTACCTCGGTTCGGGGACTGGGACTGTCGTTCTGCGATCCGACTCCACCCTTGATGTCGGAAACCTTTACATTTCATGGGGAGATAGCGCTGTCGGCACAGTGCAGATCGGTGCTCAAGGCGGCAACGATACGAACATCACTCTTGGAATCGGGACGATCACCCTCAGTCGCAGTGGCGGAACGCTTAGCTTTAATCAGGCGGATACGCTCACGGTCTCCAGTGTGATTAACGGACGCGGATGGTTGAGGCAGGCTGGCACAGGCACGACGACCCTGACGGGTAGCAATAGCTACACTGGTGGCACAACCCTTAACACGGGAACTCTGGCCATCAGCAATAATGCCGCCTTCGGTTCGGGCACTGTTACCTTTGCCTCCGACAGCTTGGTCATGGCGCTGCGCAACCTCACTGTTTCTAATGCTTACAGGATTTCCAACAGCGTCACCGGCACCTTTGATGTCGGCACTTCGCTTGCGTTTACCAATTCAGGCATCATCGGCGGGGCTGGTATTCTCGCCAAGACGGGTACAGGAACACTCATCCTCAGCGGTTCGAACTCCTACAGCGGCGGAACACATGTCAGTGAAGGAACCTTGGCAGGGAACAGCACCAGCCTACAGGGACCGATCAGTAATAATTCCTCCGTTGTCTTTAATCAGACTGCATCAGGAACCTACGCCGGGATCATGAGTGGCATCGGATCATTGACCAAGAACGGAGCGGGAACACTCAAACTTACTCAGTCCAACACCTACATCGGGGGCACCATCCTCAATGCGGGAACTCTGGCCATCAGCAATAATGCCGCCTTCGGTTCGGGCACTGTCACCTTTGCTTTCAATAGCACCGTGAGTGCCCTGACAAACGTCACGGTGACCAACAACTTCGTGATCATGGGGGGAGGCACGGGGACATTCGAGATTGGTAGCGGATTCTCGTTTACCACGCCGGGTGTCATTAGCGGGCTAGGTGCGCTTACCAAGACAGGAGCTGGCAAACTCGAACTCTCCAATTCCAACAGCTACACCGGGACAACAACCGTTTCAGCCGGCACCTTGGTTGCCTCCGGCGCACATGCTTTGGGGGCCAGTTTGGTGGCACTCTCTGGGGGCAGCCTCTCCTTGGCTACAAACATCACGATCAACTCGCTTATTTGGGACAGTGCTGCACTGATCGCTCTTCCTGGCGTCACCTCGGGTAACTACCTGACGGTTACCAACTCAATCACCTTGACTGGATCGGGGACTAACACGTTCGATCTCACCGGCGTGACCCTTTCCACAAAACCGGTGGAACTCTTTAACTTCGGCACCAATGGATTGACCACCAATCAATTTGCTCTCAGCGGAGTCAGGTACTACGAACTCGCAGTGATCAACAACGCCCTATGGGCATCCAACCCCGTGCTGATCTGCTCAACCAACCAAACTGCGGTAGTGAGTAATACGATAGCATTCCCTTCCGTTATTTTTGATCCCTACTCGACGCTGAACATCACTCCGAGCGGTAACCTCACGATCACTTCGGCGATGACCGTAAGTAACAACAGCATGGTGATCCTAAACGGGGTGTTGACGACACCCAGCCTGACGATCGACCAAGGATCGACCCTCATGGGCGTGGGCACACTCTCCCTCACCGGAGGGAACCTGACCGTCAACGGCACCTTCGCCCCCGGCAACAGCCCCGGCACCTTCTTTGTGAGCGGAGGCAATCTCGTCATGGGAGCCTCCTCCGTCTGGGATCAGCAGATCTACAGTGCCTCGGTCTACGACCGGGTAGTGGTCACTGGAAGCGCGATCCTCAATGGAACCATGAACATCACGACCTTTGGCAGCGGAGGGCTCCAGTTCGGCCAGAAGTACAACTTCCTGACCGCAAGCGGAGGGA
>CANKJN010000016.1 GCA_947482345.1 Spartobacteria bacterium | reverse complement strand
CTGCCGATCCTCCCGGATCAGGCATCCTCGGATCTTCAGATTGCTTGCCCGGCCGTTGCTTCGCATCCGTTACGGCTCGGACTTCTCGGCTTTCGCCTCGAATGACTAAGTCGTGTTCCCACACGCCTTTTCATCCTTCATAATTCATCCTTAATCCTTCATAATTGACGGCACTTGCCTCCCGGCAAGCGGTGCCGCCCTGCGGGCTGCGACTTCGTCGCAGCCTTTCGCGCCAGTTCCCACTGGCTTGATTCATCTTTCGTCCTTCATCCTTTCGTTCCCATGTCTTTACAGTCCGAACTTCAACATCGCGTCGCTTCTGCCCTGCGCGCCGCCGGGATCGAGGAGTCGCTTGCAGTGGTGACCACCGCTGCGGACACCCGCTTCGGCGACTACCAGACCAATGCCGCGATGGTTGCGGCCAAGGCGCTCAAGAAGAATCCCCGCGAGGTGGCGGCCTCGATCCTGTCTCATCTCAAGGTGGAGGATCTCTGCAAGGCACCCACCGTGGCCGGAGCCGGCTTCATCAACTTCACGGTGCTCGACACCGCGCTCTCGGATGCGGTCAATGAGGTTGCTCGGGATGAGCGCCTCGGCGTGGAGACCGTTCCGAAACCGAAGACCATCATCATCGACTTCAGTTCCCCGAACGTGGCCAAGCCGATGCATGTCGGCCATATCCGCAGTACCATTCTGGGAGACTCCCTCTCTCGTATCGCTCGCCACCTCGGCCACCGCGTCATCACGGACAACCACATCGGCGACTGGGGCACCCAGTTCGGCAAGGTTATCTACGGCTGGAAACATTTTCTCGATAAGGATGCCCTCGAGCAGGCACCGATCGCCGAACTCGTCCGCCTCTACCGCGAGGTCAACGCGCTGGAGGAGACCGATCCGGCGATCAAGGAGACGGTCCGCCATGAATTGGTGAAGCTCCAGCAGGGGGACGTGGAGAATCTTGAAATCTGGAAGCAGGCGGTCGCCCTCTCCTGGAAGGAATTCGAGCGGCTCTACGGACTGCTCGGCGTCAGCTTTGACGAGAGATTGGGCGAGAGCTTTTACAATGACGCCCTCGGCCCATTGGTCGAGCGCCTGCTCGCGGAGAAGATCGCCGTGGTCAGCGAGGGGGCTGTCTGCATCTTCTTCCCGGGAAGTCCCGAACTGGAGGAGAAGCCGTGCCTGATCCGGAAAAGCGATGGCGGATTCCTCTACGCAACGACCGACCTCGCTACTCTGGAATACCGCGAGGCTCGCTGGAAGCCCGATGCTGTCTGGTACGTCACCGGCGCTCCCCAGCAGCTTCACTTCGAGCAGGTCTTTGCCTCCGCGCGCAGGATGGGGGTGACGACCGATCTCCGCCACATCGCCTTCGGCAGTATTCTCGGGGAAGACCGCAAGATGATGAAGACCCGCTCGGGTGAGAACGTCGAGCTGGGCGGCCTTCTTGCCGAGGCGATCGAGCGGGCTCTGGCTGTTGTCGCGGAGAAGAACCCCGACCTCCCCAAGGCCGGGCAGGAAGAGGTGGCCAGGATCATCGGACTTGGCGCGGTGAAGTATGCCGACCTGATGCAGCACCGGCTCACCGACTATGTCTTCTCCTGGGAGAAGATGCTCTCCTTCCAGGGGAACACCGCACCCTACCTGCAGAACGCCTACGTCCGCATCCGTTCCATTTTCCGTAAGGCTACCGCAGAGGGGATCTCCACGGAATCCGCGCCTGTCACCATCTCAGATCCGGCCGAGCGCGCCCTCGCCCTCCAGTTCCTTCAGTTTGGCGAGATCCTCCACACCGTGCTCGAGGATCAGCGACCGAATCTCCTCTGCCTCTATTTGTACGAGTTGGCCGACCGCTTCCACCGCTTCTACGAGGCATGCCCCATCCTGAAATCGGAGGGATCGGTCCGCTCTTCCAGACTCGCCCTTGCCGGAGTCACCGCGGAGGTGCTCAAGACCGGACTGTCACTGCTTGGTATCGGCGTTCCCGAGCGGATGTAGTGATCCGCGGGCTTCGTTTTTTTGCCGCCCTCCTGAAGGAGGCCGGAGCAGCTGAAGTCTGCGCCGAGATCTGAGACCTAAAAGAAGAGAACCTGACCCGGCCGCAGCTACGCATCCGTTACGGCTGAGTTCCTGATTTTTTTCGTGTCTCGACTTCACCCATTTGAAATGCGAGGAGCATCAGGTTTCCAGTTTCCGGTTTCATCTTTCCGACATCAGCGGAGCCGATGTCGTGCTTCCCATCCCTGCCCGGTTTGGTGCAGAATCATGATCCCATGACCATTTTCAGAAAACCGACCCTCAAGTTCTCCGAGAAAAAGAGAAAAGAGATGCCCGAGGGGCTCTGGACGAAGTGCCCCGGCTGTTCGGAGATGATCCATCACCTCGCCCTCGAGGAGAACATGAAGGTCTGCCCCAAGTGCGTATATCATTTCAGCATGGGTGCCCGGGAGCGTATCGCGACCCTGGTTGACGAGGGCTCCTTCGAGGAGATCGACGCCGCCATGACGGCCGTTGACCCCCTGGGATTCAAGGGGGTGGCCACTTATGAGGAGCGTCTCAAGACCTACCGGAAAAAGACCGGCCTGATCGATGCCGTGATCACCGGATCGGGGGCGATGGGTGGGAAACCGGTCGGTCTTGCGGTCATGGATTTCTCGTTTCTCGCGGCCACCATGGGATCCGTGGTCGGGGAGAAGATCACCCGCATCATCGAGGCCTCAACGAAGGCTAAGCGCCCCGTCATCATCGTCTGCGCCTCGGGAGGAGCCCGCATGTACGAGGGAATGCTCTCCCTGATGCAGATGGCCAAGACCAGCGGAGCCCTTGCCCGTCACAGCGAGGCGGGGCTTCCCTATATCGCGGTCCTGACCAACCCCACCACGGCCGGCGTGATGGCCAGCTTTGCAACCCTCGGTGACATAACCTTGGCGGAGCCGAGGGCTATGATCGGATTCGCTGGACCACGCGTCATCCGCGAGACCACGCACCAGGAGCTTCCGGCCGGATTCCAGACCGCGGAGTTCCTGCTCGAGCACGGCCTGGTGGACGAGATCGTTCCCCGCTCGAAGATGCGCGAGACCATCATCACCATCATCGGAAACCTGATGGGCAAGTAGGGGCGGTTGTGTGGGAAGACCCCCAGATCAAGGGAAAATGAGGATTTCACAGGGATAAAGGGGATAAAAGGGATCCGGAATGCAGATGATTTCGAAAAAATCTCCTTCATCCCCTTTATCCCTGTGAGTTTCATTTGTTTTGATGCCTCCTGATTCCACACCCCTCCAGTGGCTGATGGCCACCCAGTCGAGGGGAGTCCAGCCCGGTCTCGAGAGGATGAAGCGGCTTCTGGCCGCGCTGGGTGATCCCCAGGAGAAGCTCCGCTGCCTCCATGTGGCCGGGACAAACGGCAAGGGTTCGGTCTCGGCATTCGCGGAATCCGTGCTTCGCTCCGCAGGTCACCGCACGGGACTCTACACCTCGCCGCATCTCGTCGAGTTTGCAGAACGGATCCGGATTGACGGCGTGAATGCCGACTCCACGGACATTGATGCCGCGATCAACCGCCTGCGTGAGGCAACGAGAGGCTGGGGAGAGGGGGATCAACCGACATTTTTCGAGTGTGTCACCGCGATCGCCTTCGATCTTTTTGCCCGCGCCGGTTGCGGGATCGTCGTGCTGGAGACGGGTATGGGAGGACGCCTCGACGCCACCAACACCGCGCCCAAGCTTGCCTGCGCAATCACCCCGATCGGTCTCGATCATATGGAATGGCTCGGTGAGACGCTCGGCAAGATAGCCTGGGAGAAGGCCGGAATTCTGCGCCCCGGTATTCCCGTCGTCATCGCCCCTCAGGAGAGGGAGGCGGCCGACGCTCTCGCCGCGGCGGCCGGGGAGATTGGTGCGCCGTGCGAGTGGGTCACCGCGCCGATGGAGAAAACGCCCCTCGGGCTCGCCGGATCCCACCAGCGGTGGAATGCGGCCCTGGCGCTCGCTATGATCGGGGCGGCAGGTTTTTCACCCTCCGCTGAAGTGGTGGCAAAAGGACTCAGGGATGTGTCGTGGCCGGGACGTTTCCAGCGCCTCTCCCTCCGTGGCGGCGAACTGATCCTCGACGGGGCGCATAATCTCCATGCGGCCCGGCAACTCGTCTCCACCTGGCGCGAAGTCCACGGGGAGAGGCGCTGCAGACTGATCTTCGGCGCGCTCTCGGACAAGGATCCCTCGGCATTGCTCAATGAACTGCTTCCCCTTGCCGCCTCCGTCGTGCTCGTGCCGGTACCCTCCCCCCGCTCGGCGAAGCCTGCCGATCTGGCCGCTGTGATCGCGGCGGCATCCCCCTCCGCCAGTGGCTGCAAGCCGGTTGTTCACATTGCAGGCTCCCTTCGCGAGGCCCTTGTGGACAACTCTGACGCCCTCCCGGCTCCGGTCGGCACCCCGGAATACCCTGTTTTGCTTGCCGGATCGCTCTTTCTGGTCGGGGAAGCCCTTGCCTTGCTCTCCGGAGGGGAGGCGACCCTTCGTAGCCAGTAAAAGAGAGCCCCCGATGGCCGCTTCCGGGGCGCAACCTTTTTTCCCGGTTTAATTATTCACAAAGGGTTCTTCAGCTTGCGCGGGGGGGTGTTCCTTTTGGAAAATCATCAAAACCCCTCCCTGAACCACCCCCCTCAAAAGAGAAAAAAGAGAAAAAGAAGAATTACCTACAAATCTCGTTGACCCGAAGTCGCTGTATGACCTACAAATTGCGGCTACTTGCTCCACGAGGCACAATATATAGTGTTTTATGGACCTTTTCCCCAAAACCCCACAACCTCTCCCCAAATCCATGGAACCACTCTCCGGACAGCTCTCCCTGAGCGGCGTCGACCCTCTTCAGGGCCGTGAATTCACCGTCCGCAAGCGTGACGGACGCAGTGAATCGTTCAACGAGGAGCGCATTCGTCTGGCCGTGGAGAGCGCCTTCAAGGCCGACCGTGACATCCCCAGCGATTACCCCCTCTCGCCCGAGGATCAGACCGCGTCCGTTTCCGTCACCGCCGCCGTCGTGCAGCGCCTCTTCAGTCGTGCCATCCGGGGCGAGGAACTCCAGATCGAGCGCATCCAGGATGCAGTCGAGGAGGCCCTCATGGTCCAGGGGCATGTTCAGGTGGCCCGCCGGTACATCATCTACCGAGAGGATCGCCGCAAGGCCCGCGCGTTGCGCGGTGACCGCGATGTCACCGGTCAGGTTCAGGAGGAGCTTCACATCACTCTTCGTGACGGTAGCAAGGAAGTACTGGAGCCACAGCGCATACGCCGCACCCTGATCCGCGCGTGTCGTGGATTTGAGGATCGCTGCGAGGCCCGCGAGATGGCCGACGAGACCATGCGGAACCTCTACGACGGGGTCCGTATCGACGAGATCGAGAAGGCGATGATCTTCGCCGCCAAGTCCCGCATCGAACTCGACCCGGCATATGGCTACGTCACCGCGCGCCTCCTGCTGGAGGTTATCTACCGCGAGACCCTGCCCGGCTTCGAGCACTACCACGACATCACCGTGGCTCATGCCTCCCGCTTCAAGGGCTACCTTGAGGAGGGTATCGCCGCCGACCGCCTCACTCCCCGGCTTCTGGAGTTTGACCTTGAGAAGATCGCCGCGGCGCTCAAGCCCGAGCGCGACCTGCAGTTTAACTACATGGGCCTGCAGACCATCTACGACCGCTATCTGATCCACATCGGCGGTCGCCGCATCGAGTCGCCCCAGTTCTTCTGGATGCGCGTCTGCCTCGGACTCTCCCTCAATGAGGGTGAGAAGAAGAACGAGCGCGCCATCGAGTTCTACGAACTCCTCTCGAGCTTCCTCTTCACCTCCTCCACACCGACCCTCTTCAACAGCGGCACGCTCCATCCGCAGCTCAGCTCCTGCTACCTGACGACGGTCATGGATGACCTCGACCACATCTTCAAGTGCATCAGCGATGACGCGAAGCTCTCCAAGTGGGCGGGCGGCCTCGGCAACGACTGGACCAATGTCCGCGCCACCGGCTCCCTCATCAAGGGAACCAATGGTGAGAGCCAGGGCGTCATCCCCTTCCTCAAGGTCGCCAACGACACCGCCGTCGCCGTCAATCAGGGTGGCAAGCGCAAGGGGGCCATGTGCGCCTACCTCGAGACATGGCACCTCGACATTGAGGACTTCCTCGAGCTTCGCAAGAACGTGGGCGACGAGCGCCGCCGCACCCATGACATGAACACCGCCAACTGGATCCCCGACCTCTTCATGAAGAGGGTCAAGGAGAACGCCCAGTGGACCCTTTTCAGCCCGAGTGACGTGTCAGATCTTCACGACCTCTACGGCCGTGCCTTTGAGGAGCGCTATGCCGAGTACGAGGCGATGGCCGATCGCGGGGAGATCGCTCTTTTCAAGCGCGTCGAGGCCTCCTCCATCTGGCGCAAGATCCTCTCGATGGTCTTCGAGACAGGTCACCCCTGGATCACTTTCAAGGATCCCTCCAACCTGCGCTCCCCGCAGGATCACACCGGCGTCGTTCACAGCTCCAACCTCTGCACCGAGATCCTACTCAACACCTCGGCCGAAGAGACCGCCGTCTGCAACCTCGGTTCCATTGGGCTCCCGCTCCACGTCAACGAGAACGGC
Source organism: Spartobacteria bacterium (assembly GCA_947482345.1). Taxonomy (GTDB): domain Bacteria; phylum Verrucomicrobiota; class Verrucomicrobiia; order Chthoniobacterales; family UBA6821; genus UBA6821. The sequence goes on along the minus strand of CANKJN010000016.1, from coordinate 27,142 downwards.
CTTGACCTAGTCCAGCTCGAAAAGACCGTGCGCACCGCCATGCGGATGCTCGATAACGTCATCGACATCAACTACTACCCGACTCCTGAAGCCCGAAACGCCAACCTCCGCCACCGTCCCGTCGGCATGGGGCTCATGGGATTCCAGGATGCCCTCTACAAGCTCAAGATCAGCTACGCTAGCAAGGAGGCCGTCTCCTTCGCCGACACCAGCATGGAGGCGATTTCCTACTTTGCCATCCTGGCATCCACGGAGCTTGCCGCCGAGCGCGGTGCATATGAGACCTACAAGGGCTCCAAGTGGGACCGAGGTCTTCTTCCCATCGACACCATCGACCTCCTCGAGCAGGAGCGCGGCCTGCCCGTGATGATGGACCGTTCCAGCACGCTGGATTGGAATGTCGTCCGCTCCGCCGTCCGCAAGCACGGCATGCGCAACAGCAACACCATGGCGATCGCCCCGACTGCCACGATCTCCAACATCACCGGAGTCTCCCAGTCGATCGAGCCGACCTTCAAGAACCTCTTCGCCAAGGGAAACCTGAGCGGTGACTTCACCGTCATCAACAGCTACCTCGTCGAGGATCTCAAGTCCCTCGGACTCTGGGATCGCAAGATGCTTGAGGAACTCAAGTACATGGACGGATCCATCCTCTCAATCGACCGGATCCCCGAGGATGTCCGCGAGATCTACCGTACTGCCTTCGAGGTCGAGCCCGGCTGGTACATCGAGTGCGCCAGCCGTCGCCAGAAGTGGATCGACATGGGCCAGTCGCTGAACCTTTACATTGCCGCCCCCAACGGCCGCAAACTCAACGATATGTACCTTCATGCCTGGGAGACAGGACTCAAGACCACCTACTACCTGCGTGCCACTGCCGCTTCCACGGTGGAGCAGAGCACCAGTCAGGCCCGACCTAACTGGGTCAACCAGCCCAAGAAGGAATACACCCCCGAACAGGTCCAGGCCTGCAGCATCGAGGCCATGCGCAATGGCGGCGAATGCGAAGCCTGCCAGTAAATAAGCGAAAATAAGCGTTTCCCCACCCCGCCCCGTTCGTATCACCGCTGGAAAGACCCGCAACAATCCCCTAAACTCAAACCCAAGAACCCCACCGCCATGTCCTGCTGCAACTCCTCAAGCCAACCCGCCACGTTCCACGACCTGACCAAGCGGATTGATCCCGACCAGAAGCGTCTCGTCAACTGCAACCAGGTTGATGTCAACCAACTCATGCCCCTCAAGTACACCTGGGCTTGGGATTACTACAACAAGGGTTGCTCCAACCACTGGATGCCGAACGAGATCTCCATGCAGCGCGACATCGAGCTCTGGAAATCCAACAAGCTCACGGCAGAGGAGCGTCAGGTCATCATGCGCAACCTCGGCTTCTTCAGCACCGCCGAGAGTCTCGTGGGCAACAACATCGTGCTCGCGATCTTCAAGCACGTCACCAACCCCGAAGCACGCCAGTACATGCTGCGTCAGGCCTTCGAGGAGGCGATCCACACCCACACCTTCCAGTACATCGTGGAGAGCCTCTCGCTCGACCAGCGCGAGATCTTCAACATGTACCATGAGGTGAACTCGATCCACGACAAGGATGCCTTCGAGATGACCCTCACCTCCGCCCTCATGGACGATGGATTCAAGACCGACACCCCCGAGGGGTTGAGGACTTTTCTCAAGAACCTCGTCGGCTTCTACGTCATCATGGAGGGTATCTTTTTCTACAGCGGCTTTGTGATGCTCCTCTCCTTCAAGCGCCAGAACAAGATGGTCGGGATCGGGCAGCAGTTCGAGTACATCATGCGCGACGAGTCGATCCACCTCAACTTCGGCATCGACCTCATCAACGGCATCCGCGCCGAAAACCCCGGTATCTGGACCGAGGAGTTTGAGGCCGAGATCCGCGCCATGATTCTCAAGGCTGTCGAGCTTGAGGTTGCCTACGCCCAGGACTGCATGCCCCGTGGTATCCTCGGCCTGAATGCCGGACTCTTCCGCGAGTACGTCCAGTACATTGCCGACCGCCGCTTCGACCGCCTGAACATGGCCCAAGAGTTCGGCAGCCAGAATCCCTTCCCTTGGATGAGCGAAGTCGCCGATCTCTCCAAAGAAGCCAACTTCTTCGAGACCAAGGTTACCTCCTACCAGAACGCCGGCGCCCTCGAGTGGTAGGCGAAGGAGGCTTGTTGCGCCCCGGCGGAGTTGCCCTGCGCTCACCGTAGGTTTACTACGGCTATCGCTTGGGCTCCTTGCCGGGACACAAAATCCTCTCGTCTCCTTGTGGTGGAGGGTCACGCTCCTGACCCCGCATCCAAAATACCTCCGTCAAAACCAGATAAGATTTCCTCCCCGAGATCCCGAAAGGGAAATCCACCCAGAGGCAGCCCGCGACCGGAAACGGTCGCGGGCTGTTCCGTGGTTAGGGGTTTAGGCTGAAGGCTGTTGGCCAGCACGACTATCGACCCTCAACGCAGTCCCCATTTATCCTTCATCCTTTCGCCTGTCGTATATCAACTTCCAAACACGGATTGATGGCCTGTACGCTTTGGGTCAGTTAGTTCAGAGTCACAGGCGGCAAATGCCCTCATGAAATTGGAAAGACTCTTGCTGCTCTTGTTCCTGCTCGGTGGATTTCTTCGTGCAGCCGGGACGATGCCCCGTGAAGCGAGAGTGGAGGTGGGGAGTCATTCGATCGGAAGCTTTGATCCCCGTCATGCGCTGGGAGGTGGCCTCGATGGTTACTGGGAGGGAGAGACCGCGGTCATGTACACGCCGGAAAGTGTTCGCCGGATGAAGGAGGCGGGGCTCGGGCCTGTGTCAGTACGCTTGCGGACGGAACTGGCCGTCGAGGCATGGCACTGGAATCCCAAGGGTACTTGGAGCGATCCTCAGCACCGGCAGGGGTACTGGATCTCCGAGAAACGGCCTGATCCATCGCGCCCGATCCTGCTTTCCTACGGGTACAAACTTCCAAGGCGCGGCGCCACCACGGACGAGGCCAATGACGATGGCTACTCCATGCTTGATGATGGCGACCGCTCCACTTTCTGGAAGAGCAACCCCTATCTGACTTCAGCCTATACCGGTGAGGAGGAGAGCCGTCATCCGCAGTGGGTGGTTCTTGATTTCGGGAAGCCGGTCCCGATCAATGCGGTCAACATCCTCTGGGGGGAGCCCTATGCGAAACGTTTCCGTATTGAGTACGCGAACTCGGGAAGGGTCTATTTCGGGAAGCATCCCTGGAATGTCTGGCACACATTTTCCCATGGCGTCGTGACCAGAGGAAAGGGGGGTGAGCAGTTCCTGCAGTTCGCCAAGAAGCCGGTCATGGTCCGCTACCTCCGGATCTGGATGACGGAGAGTTCGGGCATTGCGCCCAAAGGATCAAAAGACCCTCGCGATGGGATGGGCTACGCCATCCGGGAGATCATGGCCGGGGGTGTCAGAACTTTTGATTTCGACGATCATGTTGCCCATTCCCAGGACAAGAAGCAGACCCTCTGCTACGTCTCCTCCACGGATCCATGGCACCGCGAGTACGACCGCGACCCGAAGGTGGAACAGCCTGGCATCGACAGGATCTTCCAAAGCGGCATCACCCGTGGACTGCCCGTGATGCTCCCCGTTCCTGTTTTCTACGACACACCCGAAAACGGTGCGGCGCTGGCCGGCTATGTCAGGAAGTCACGCTACCCCGTGGGTCGCTGGGAACTTGGCGAGGAGCCCGACGGCCAGCGGATCGATCCCCGTGACTTCGGGGCACTCTACGCGCAGTCGGCCCGCGCGATCCGTGCCGTGGCGCCCGATGCCGTGATGGGAGGACCGAGCTTTGTCACGGCTGATGTCCAGCCAAACGACCTGGCATACCGTTTCGACAAGCGTTGGTGGATCCGTGATTTCATCGGGGAGTTGAAGCGTCGCCGTCAGGGAGGGGATCTTCGTTTCCTTTCCTTCGAGTGGTATCCCTTCGACGATGTATTTGCTTCTCCAGTCCTGCAGCTTCCCAAGGCTTCCGCAATGATGGATCGGGCCATGAAACGGCTCCGGGGATTCGGCTTGCCCCTTGTGATCGGCGAGTACAACTGGTCCGTCTGGCCTTGCCGCCAAGAAGTCGATCTTGAAGGGGCGCTCCTAAATGCGGAGACCGCCGCTCAGTTCCTCTGCGGCGGAGGTGATGCCGCCTACTTCTACGGCTATGAGCCGAACAATATCGAGCAGACATATGGGAATTGGGGTAACCATCTCATGCTGCTCAAGAGAGCCGGATCATTTGTTCCGGTGGCCTCCTTCCGCGCCCTCCGTCTCCTAACCCATCGGTGGATTGATCACCGTGGAGGCCGACATAACGTGATCCCGCTGCGGATCCGTGGCATCAGGGATCGGGCCCTCCTGGGTGCCTACTGCGTGAAGCAACCCGACGGAACACGCTCCTTGCTCCTTGTGAACAAGGATACCATCCACCCCTTGAGGGTCTGGCTGAAGGGATTTGGAGAAAAGTCACCCGTGACCACAACCTACTCGGCGGCGGAATATTCCTGGCAACCGGATGGTCAGAACGGGCATTCCTCGCGGAACCTGCTCCCTTCCACCCGGCGGATACCGGCCGAGGAACCCGTGAGCATCCCGCCCTGGTCCCTTACCGTGGTGAGCGAAAGATGATCCGGTAAGGGGATCACCCTCACTCGGATCACTTCCATCGCCACCACGGCGTAAAACGCACTGGTCCCCTGTGTGGACCTGGGGAGGCGAATCCAAACTCTCGAATGTTCTGAACCGGTGCTACTGATGCGGCCGGGAAAACCTGAAGGCCGCATCCCGGAATATTTCCGCGACGGGATCGTATCGCTCTTCGTAGCCCTGTATATCCGCACCGGCGATGTGCTCGGCAAATGTTACCGAAGGCACCGGGCCAAGGAGTTCCTCTCCTTGAGGAAGGAGATCGAGACCCATGTCACCCGGGAGGCCGAGGAGTGCAAGGAAATCCATCTAGTGGTCGACAACTACTCCTCCCATTACTACGCCACCGTGAACCGCTGGCTCGTGAAGAGACCTCATCGCCTCGATTCATTCCTATCTCAAAAGCCCATAACACCGACCCGCGCCCCTTCGTCTGGACCGCGACCACAGAACGGATCCTCAAAAGAACTGCAAATATATGCAAAACACTATGATGGCAGGAGGCTAGAACCTCCAAGCATTGCCTCTAACTATCTTTTGATGGCTCCGGGAGTTTGATGGCCAGCAAGCGGAGGCTGTTCAGGACGACCAGTAGGGTACTGCCCTCATGGGCGGCTACCCCGAGTGTGAGCGGGACCGGGTAGATGAATGCGGCGCAGACCATCACGAGGACGGTGCCAAGGGCGACGACGATGTTCTGGGTGATTATTCCCTTGGCCTGAACGCTCAACAGGCGGGCAAGTAGGAAGTTTTCGATCCGATCGTTCATTAGCACCACCTCGGCTTGCTCGAGCGCGGCATCGGAGCCGCGCGCACCCATGGCGACGCCGACATCGGCGGCCGCGATGCAGGGGGCATCATTAACGCCATCCCCGATCATGGCGACGCGTACTTTGCCACCCTCCTTGAGATTCTCGACGGCCTCGACTTTCTTGTCCGGCGAGAGTTCGGAGAGGATCTCCCCGATGCCGACCTTTGTGCCGATCAACTGGGCGGCATCGGGGTGATCGCCGGTCAGCATGACGGTGCGGACCCCCTGCTGGTGGAGGGCCTTGAGGGTGACTGCCGATTCCGGCCTCACCTCGTCGGTGAATACCATCCTGCCGAGAAGGTTGTCGCCTGCCACCCAGACGACGGCTCCCGCTGTTTTTCCTGCGGGTGGCAGCTCTCGATTCGCAAAGCGATCGAGCCCCAGAACGAGCTTCCGGCTTCCCATGACATAGGTCTCCCCGTCGACGTTGGCCCGGACTCCCTTGCCTAGGATGGTCTCGAAGTTGGCGGCTTCCATGGCGGGAGTTCCCCAAGTTGCGGCGATCTTCCGGATGGCGCGGGAGAGGGGATGCTCGGAGAGGCGTGCGAGGGAATGGGCAACTTTTCGGAACTGTTCCTCCAATCCCTCGAAGACCTCAATTTCGGCTAGGGTCAGGTTTCCGGATGTCAGGGTGCCGGTTTTGTCGAGAGCCACGACGCTGACATTTGCGAGGGTCTCGATGGCGGCACCTCCCCTGTAGAGGATGCCCCGACGTGCGCCGCTGGCGATCGCGGAGAGGATCGCCGAGGGGACCGAGAGGACCAGTGCGCAGGGTGAGGCCACCACCAGCAGGGTCATGGTCCGGTAGAAGGCGCTGGCGTTACCGTCGGTCGTTTCGAAAGGGGTTAGGCCGAGTGCCAGCCACCAGAAAAAGAACATGACGGTGCAGAGGGAGAGGATTGTCCATGTGTAGCCGGTGCCGAATTTGTCGGTGAAGCGCTGGGAGGGGGCCTTCAGATTCTGGGCGTTCTGGATCAGGCGGATGATCTTCTGCAGGGAACTCTCGCTGGCCGGCCGCAGGACGCGTCCTTCCAGGACACCCCAGAGGTTGATCGTGCCGGAGAGAGCGGCATCGCCGGGACGCTTCGGGACGGGGATGGCTTCGCCAGTCATGTTCGACTCATCGCAGGCGCTCTCTCCCTTGACCACCTCCATGTCGGTGGGGATCTGCTCGCCCGTGGTCACCAGCACGATCATGCCAGGGGAGAGTTGCTCGACCGGAATCTGCTCCTCCCGGCCGTCCCGGAGGACGCGGGCCGTCTTGGGGGCACCGCGGAAGAGGGCGTCGATCGCCTTCTTGGTCCTTCCCATCGCGAAGTGCTCCATGGCTCCCGAGGCCGAGAAGAGAAAGAGCAGGAGGGCTCCTTCGCGCCATGCACCGATGATCCCGGCGCCCACCGCGACCGCAAGCATCAGGAAGTGGACGTCGAGTTGTCCTTTCCGGATGCGTTCCCAGGCGTCCCCCGCCGCATCCCAGCCTCCGCAGAGATAGGCTAGGAGATAGAGGACCGTGGCCGCACTCCTGTTATGGAAGAGCCCTTCGGTGAGAAGGCCAAGGATCCCAAAGAGAAGGCACCCGGCCGCCAGCGCGGCCATGAGGCGCCACTCCTCGTGCTCTTCATCATCGCCGAAGGGGGCATGAGCACGCGCCACATACTGAGGGAAGCAGGCTTTGCATCCCTCCATGAGACGTGAGAGGAGGTCGTGGTTGGCGGTGGACGGGGGCATGGGAAAAAGCTATCGGGGCGACGGAGAGTGTCAAAACAGGAGAATCTGCTTCCCTCTCGGCTTCGGGCGGTTTCCCATGAGGGGATGAACCGACTTGTCGAGGCGAATGAACTGGCTGCCATTGGTGCGGAGTATGCTGCTACGGGAAAGAAACTGGTGCTCACCAACGGCTGTTTCGATCTGCTTCACACGGGACATATCCGCTATCTCGAGCAGGCGCGCGAGTGCGGCGACGCCCTGATCGTGGCCGTCAACAGCGATGCCTCGGTCCGCGAACTCAAAGGCCCCGAGCGCCCCCTCAACGGCGAATTCGACCGTGCCGAGGTGCTGGCGGCGCTCCGCTGCGTCGACCATGTGACGATTTTCACCGGAAAGCGTGTGACCGAGGTGATCCGCTCCCTACGGCCCGCCATCTATGCCAAGGGAGGGGACTACACCCTGGAGACACTTGATTCAGGAGAACGGGCGGCACTCGAAGAAGTCGGGGCCAAGATCAGCCTTCTCCAGTTGGTGCCGGGACGCTCCACGACCGCTCTCTTGGAGCGCGCGAAATCACCGGTTTAGCATACAAAAATTAGCGCCGCTCAGCGGAACCCGGTTCCCTAATACTGCGGCGGGCTGATGAGTCGTACGGCGGGGTCGGTCCAGCGCTTGTCGGGATAGATGAGGGGTGCGTTCGTTGAGATGACGGTGGCACCGGTGAGGACGAACTCCGGGTAGAAGCTGTCGCTTGCCGGTTCATAGACCTTCTCGCCCGAGAAATACCCAGTGAGCCGGTACTCATGGTTGTTGTCGGAGCCGATGGCATTATGCTCCCGGTCGGGCGCGAGCTTTTTCTGCTCGTTGAACATGACAAGCTGTGACTGCTTCCAGGGTTCACCCGGCTTCCTGACCCAGCCCCACATCTTGTAGTCGACCTTGTAGAAGCGGCGCCCGATGTAATAGGGGCCCGGCTTCTCGCCGGCAATGGCCGCGGAAAGTGCCGCGCGGTCCTGGGGGGTCTGGTAAACGATCGGCGCCTCGCAGCCCGCAAGGAGAAAGGTGCAGGCAATCAGGGCGGGAAGTAGTCTTTTCACGGGAGGTCTCGGAGGATGGGTGTCAGGAGTTTCGTGAGGGAGGTTTCGTCGTCCGGATCGATTCCGGCCGGGGCTTCCGCAAGATGCCAGGTCTCCGGATGGGAGGTGCTTTCGCCGGGTTGAAGGGTTGCCAAGGGGCCAAGCGACTCGATCTCGAGCATTTCGGCGTTGGTGAATGTCTCGAAGTTGCAGCCGCCGTCGGGATAGGGGGCCCCCTTCACCAATGGGAATGTCTTGAGGAAAAGATCCTTCCCAAGCAGGTATCCAACCCAGCGTTCCCCATGCGCCAAGCCGATCTTGGTCGGGGTTCCATCCGCCTGCTGTCGCAGCAGGAAGAAGGAACGGCCGAGTTTCCACCGACGATCGCTGAGATCCGTGTAGGGCCAGAGAACAGCGGTCCGGTTGGGGAGAAGGTCGCGCGGATGCTCGCCAAGGGGAGGTTGAGGGATGATCTCCGTGCCTCCGGGGGCCATCACGGTGAGGGCCCATGTGGCCAAGGTGATCGGGGTGGAGCCCTCGTTGGTGATCGAGTGGAGGAGGTCGACGCGGGATCCCTTGTCCGCCAAGGTGATCGAGAGATCCTTCCGGAGGGGGTGGGGGGATGCCATGCGGCTGGAGATCGCGATGCGGCCGTCGACTTCATTCACCCAGGAGACGGGTTCGTTGTCGAGGTGGTAACTGAGCACCTCGTCCTCCGGGGCGATCCAAAGCCGGTGCCCTCCCCGGATCATCCATTCCTTCTCACCGCAGCCGCCGAGTTGTCCTTGGTAGTTTTTGAGGACGTTGGCTCCACCGGACCTCCGGTAGGAGAGGATCCTGGGTCCGACATCAAGGGTGACAATCAGCTCGGCATCCGCGTTGGAAAGCCGGAGGCAGTTGTTCCATCCTCCGAACGGGACGGTATCGGGAGTCATCGGGGAGGAGAGCCCTTCGGATCAGACCGAGACGCGCATCGGCATGAGCACGTAGAGGAAGCGCTGGGCCGAGTTGATCTTGATCACACCGGGGCTCATCTCGTCGATCAGTTCGAGGGCGATGGTGTCGTCGGAGAGGTTGCGGAGCGGGTCGATGAGGAACTCGGGATTGAACGCGATCGAGAGGTCGCGGCCCTTGTAGGCGACGGCGAGCGACTCCTTTGCCTCTCCTATCTCCGGGGTGTTGGAGGTGATGTCGAGGTTGTTCTTGGTGAAGTTCAGGCGGACCGATCCGCTCTTGTCGCTGCTCAGCAGGGAGACGCGGCGGGTCGACTGGAGCAGGGTCTCGCGCTCGAGGGAGACACGCTCCTTGGCCTCGCCGGGGATGACCTGGCGGTAGTTCGGATAGGTGCCGTCGACGAGCTTGGTGGCAAGCACCGTGGAGCCGAGGTCGAAGGCGACGAGGTTGTCACCGACGTGGAGGCGGACTTCCTTGTCGTCGACAAGGAGGCGTTGGAGTTCGTTGATCGCCTTGGTGGGAACGATGAAGTCGCGCTCGTGACCCTCGGGATACTTGATCTCACCGAGTTCCGCGTCGCAGAGGGCGAGGCGGCGTCCGTCGGTGGCGACCAGGGTGAGCCTCCCGTCACGGAAGGAGAAGAGGATGCCGTTGAGGACGTAGCGCGTCTCGTCGAGCGAGATCGCGTAGGAGGTCTTCTTGAGCCCGTCCTTGAGCTCGGACTGCTTCATGGAGAAGCCGCGCTTTTCCTCCAGCGAGGGGAAGGCGGGGTATTCCTCCTTGGAAAGACCGAACACCTTGAAGAAACTGGGGCCGCTGCGTATGGAGGTGATGTTGCGGGAATCGGACTCGAGTTCGATCTCCTCGGAGGGAAGTTCACGGATGATCGAGAGAAGACGCTTGGCCGGCAGGGTGGTGGAGCCCGCCTTCTCGACGGTCGCGGGTGTCTCGGTGCGGACGCTGACTTCGAGATCCGTCGCCGTGAGTTGGATGCCGTTCTCCGTGGTCTCCAGAAGGACATTGGAGAGGACAGGAAGGGTGACCTTGTTGGAGACGATGTTCTGGATGCGCTGAAGCCCGTCGAGGAGCGCTTGCTTGGTGACCGTGAATTTCATGGAAGATTGGGTGGATGGCTGAATGTCATCTCAAGCATCTCTGGATAGATTCTCAGAGGGGTGCTGTCAAAGCGATTCTCCCCCAAAACAGGGGGACGACCACTACCGCTGGAGTTGCTGGTCGAGGAGACGCACCAGATGTCGGGTCTTCGGGTCCTCCTCCATCCGCTGCTTCACCAGCTTGCAGGCGTGGATGACGGTCCCGTGATCCTTGCCGCCGAAGGCGTCCCCGATCTCGACAAGGGTTGAGGGGGTCATCTCGCGTGAGAGGTACATGGCCACCTGACGGGGGTAGGCGATGCTGGCCGTCCGTTTCTTGCTGGTCATGTCGGCCAGTCGGATGTCGAAGTGCTCGGCCACCTTTTTCTGGATCTGGTCGATGGTGACGGCCTTGCGGGCCTGTTCCTGAAGGACGTCCCGGAGGAGGTGCTCCAGGGCGTCGCCGGTGAGGGACTGGCCGCTGAGCGACTTGTAGGCAGCGACGCGCATCAGGGCTCCCTCGAGGCGCCGGATGTCGCTGCGGATCTTGTCGGCAAGGAACTCCAGTACCCATTGCTCGATCTCGATGTGCATCCGGGAGGCCTTCCCCTGCAGGATGGCGATCCGGGTCTCCATGTCGGGAGGCTGGATCTCGGCCGTCATGCCCCACTCGAAGCGGGAGACGAGGCGCTGTTCCAGGTTGGCGATCTCGCTGGCCGGACGGTCGCTGGAGAGGATGATCTGCTTGTGGCCGTCGTGCAGGGCGCCGAAGGTGTGGAAGAACTCCTCCTGGGAGCGCTCTTTGCCGGCGAAGAACTGGATGTCATCGATCATCAGGATGTCGGCCTGACGGTAGCGCCTGCGGAAGGCGACCAGGGCGTTGTTCTGGATGGCGTCGATGAACTCGTTGGTGAACTGTTCGCTGCGGAGGTAGACGACGCGGGCCCCCTTCTTGACCGAAAGGATGTGGTGTCCGATCGACTGCAGCAGGTGGGTCTTGCCTAGTCCGCTGCCGCCGTAGATGAAGAGGGGGTTGTAAGTGCGGGCTGGCGCATGGGCCACGGCCATGGCGGCGGCGTGGGCGAACTGGTTGTTGGCACCCACGATGAAGCTGTCGAATGTGTAGGAGGGGTTCATTCCCGTGGCCGCCGCCGCGCTCTTCACGACCTGGGGGTTGACAGGGATGGGCTTGGAGAGGGCGGGCCGGGACTCCTCCTCCTGATGCGCATCCTGAGGGGAGCGGAAAAGCAGGATCCTTGGGGCGCCGTGCACCTCGTGGATCGCGGAAGAGAGAATGTCGGAGTAGTTGCTTTCGATGAAGAACTGGTGGATCGGATTCGGAACGCCGAGGGTCACGGAATCGGGAGTGGTCGCGAGCACCGAGACATCGCTGAACCAGCGGTCGTAGCTATCGGAGCTGACGCGCCCGCGGATGACCTTGGAGAGGTTTTCCCAGAGTGCGGCCAACCGGGTGGCTGAGGTGGAGTCCTGAGCGTCGGGGGCGGCGTTCTGCGACTGGCGTGAAAGGGAACGGAGGGTCGTGTTCAAGGGAATGAAGTTCTTGGGGGAGAATCAGAATAAAAACCGCCTTATCCCCCCCTCAAGCAGAAACCGGACGGGATCCGCTTTTTTATTTTCAGGGATTCTTGGAAAGCCCTTGACCCTCCGGCTGGGAACATGTTGAGCGCATGGCCTCGGTCCTGAACGGCGCTGCCAGCAGGAGCGTGGCTGAACAGCCGATCAGGACATACCAGGGCCAGGCGATTTCGGGCCACCAGGTGGGCATCCAACGGCCGAAGTCGACAATGCCCGGGAGTCTGATCTTGCAAAGGAAGAGGACGGACGCGATTCCCCCGGCCATGGCCGCCACATTCATCCGATCGCATCCCCTTCCGGTCGTCAGCATCCCGAGCAGGAAGATTCCGAGGAGGGCGCCGTAGGTATAGCCGAGGATGCCGATCGCGATCGGGATGATCGTTAGGCGGGGGTCGTTGAGGACCGAGTAGGCGGCCAGAGTCCCGACCCCGACCATCAGCAGTCCGAAGACCAGCGTGGCGATTCGGGCCGCCCGCACCGAGGTCCGGTCATCGGCGCTGGGGTTGACGTAGGGGAGGTAGAAGTCGGAGGTGAAGCTGGTGGCCAGCGCGTTCAGGGCGGCCGAAGTCGATCCCATCATCGTGGCGAAGACCCCGGCAATGATCAGGCCGCGAAAGCCGACCGGGAGGTCGTGGACGATGAAGTGGGCGAAGATCTCGTTGTCCGGGATGTCGGGAGTGCCTCCGCCCGGACCCTTGTAGTAGAGGGAGAGCAGGATCCCCACCCCGAGGAAGGCGAGGGCGATCGGAATGTCGGCCAACCCGCTCAGGATCAGGGAGAGTCGGGAGCGCTGGGGATCGGGTGCGGTCAGCATCCGCTGGACCATATCCTGATCGGTTCCGTGCGTCGCCATGGTCAGGAACGTCGAGCCGATCACGGCGGCGAAGATCGTGTATGGTTCGGAGAGCATGGCGGAGAGCGCCTTGCCAAAGGGCAGGGAGCCGTCCCATCCGATCTGTATCCACTGCAACTGATCCCATCCCCCCATCGCGTCACCCGTGGCGGCAAGCCCGCCGAGATGATGGATCAGGTACCAGAGGACGAATCCGACCGATCCGAGCATGAGTGTCGCCTGGATCAGGTCGGTCCAGACGACCGCCTTGATGCCTCCGGCAATCGTGTAACCCGTGGTGACCAGGGTCACGAAGAGGATGCCCCAGAAATAGTTGCCCAGGGTCACGGGGGCGCCGGGGAAAAGGTGGCGCCAGAGAACCACCAGGATGACGCCGCCGAGGTAGAGGCGCACGCCGATCCCGAGCACCCGGGTGAAGAGGAAGATGCCGCTCGCCGCGTTCTTGGTCCGCGGCCCGAAGCGAACCATCAGGAACTCGTAGATGCTCTCCACCCCGTAGCGGTAGTATGGCCCGATGAATGTGAAGGCGATCACCACGCGCGCAATGACCGTGCCGATCGCCAGTTGGCCGTAGAAAAAGGCACGCGTCTTGTAGCCCTCCGCCGGTGTCCCGAGGAAGGTCGCGGCGCTGGTCTCAGCGGCGACGATCGAGGCCAGGACTGCCCACCAGGGGATCGATCGCCCGCCGAGCGCGAATTCCTTCAGTGTCGTGTTGCCGCGACCGGCCCGCAGGCCGATGGCCACGATGCCGAAGAAGTAGAGAAGGATGACGGCCGCATCGATCCAGAATCCGGAAGTGGCTGCCGCAGGCATGGCTTGTTAAGGAATTCCTTACCCGGACCGTGGAATGCTCACCCGCCGGTCAAGCGCCCTTCGGGCGCAGTTCCTTGGCGAGGATCCGGGAATTCCTGCCGCTTCCCTCGTAGAGGGCCCGCCTCTCCTCGGAGAGGATGGAGGCATCGGTCTCCGCATAGCCCCCTTTCTGCTGGAGATAGTTCACCGCGCGGGTGGAGAGGGCGACCATGCGCTCGACACCCTTTTCCTTGGCGAGGTTCTCGGCGAATGCCATGAGCTTCCGGCCGAATCCCTTGTTCTCATGCGCCTTGCTGACGTAGAGGCAGGCCATCTCGGCAAGCGAGCGGGAGGGATCTATGTGGACGGCAACGCAGGCGATTGGGGTGCGGTCGACCTCGAGGATCCAGTAATCCTCGATGCGGGAGAGGATGTCGGCGCGGGTCCGGCGCGCGATCTCCTCGTCCTCGACGGACTGCCGGATGAGCGTCATCACGGCGCGGACATCCTTTTTGAAGATACGGCGGATCTGCTGGTACTCGTTGGAATAGACCATCGTGCCCGACCCCTCGTGGCTGAAGATCTCGGTCAGCAGGGCCTCGTTGATCCGACCGTCGAGCAGATGGGCGCGGGGGACGCCGCCACGGCAGGCGCGGGAGGCGCACTCGATCTTGGAGATCAGGCCGGAGGGGCCGTTCGAGGCACGGAGTTTCCTGATCAGCTCCTCGGATTCGTCGATCGAGAGCTGGCGGGGAAGCGGGTTGGCGCCGCCCACCACGTCGTCTGCGCCGAGGAAGATGACCTTGGCGGCATGAAGCGCCTCGGCAACCTCGAGGGCGATGCCGTCAGAGTTGACCCGGTAGGTCCGTCCCTCGCCGTCGAAACCGAGCGGCGGGATGACCGGGATGATCCCTTCCTTGAGAAGGAGTTCCAAGGCGTGGTTGTCGACGCGCTCCACGCGTCCGGTGAAGAGTTGGTCGGTGCCGCCCAGGATCCCCGCGGGGTGGGCGATGATGGCGTTGGCGTAGGCGGCGCGGAGATCGACAGCCGAGAGTCCCTCCATGATCCCGTTGGTGAGCCGGATTGCGGCGTCGATGGCGAGTTCCAGCGTCGATTCGTCGGTGATGCCGGTTCCATCGCTGTTGGTGATCTTCATGCCGCGCTTGCGGGCCAGTTCGGCGATCTGGTGGCTGGCCCCGTGCACGAGGACCACCCGGACGCTCAGCGAGCGCAGGACGGCGAGGTCGAGCAGGATGTTCGGGAAGTTCGGGGAGGCGACGACGGCGCCGTCTACCGCGATGACGAAGATCCGCTCGCGGAAGCGGGGGACATACTGGAGGATTTCTCTGAGATCGGAAACGTTCACGGAATGAGGGATGGTGAGACTGCTTTTCCCGTCGGCGCAATCAATTTATGAGGGACGGCAAGGGTTCCGCCTCCGGAGGGATGAGTTCCCGGGCGATGGCGGCGGCGATGGCTTCGGGTTCGGCGAGCGGCGCGAGGATCCCCAGGGCCGGCACCTCGACGATGGAGAAGCGCCCGACAAGCGGCCTGAGATCGGAGATCGCGGCCGACGAGTCACGATCGGATCCGGTGGCCAGCAGCATGGAGACGGGCGAGGCCAGATTGCGGAGGCCGGTGCGGAGGCTGCGCCAGTAGGACTTGGAGGACTGCGCAAGGAAGGAGTGCTCGGCACCGTACTGCTGGGCGGTCGAGGTGATGACGGAGAGCGCCTCCTCGAATCCCGGACCCTCTGCCGCGAATCCCGAACGGAGTAGCCAGGGACGCAGGAAAGTCTCGGTGGAGAGTTGGCGCCGGTAGACGAGCCTGGCTAGGCGCGGAAACCAGCCCAACCGGTGCCAGCCTCGGGAGGGATTGGCCTTGCCGAGGGCGACATCGGGCATCCAGAGGATGAGGCGCGTTGTTTTCTCAGGAAAGCGGGAGGCGAAGAGCAGGGCGATGTTGGCGGTGAGGCCTGAGGCCACGATCACTGCGGACTCGCCGGGCACCGTTTGGTCGAGGAACTCGGCCAGCGCGCGCACCTGCTCCTCGGCGGTGGGGGCCGGTTCGGGACGCTGCGATTCGCCGAAGCCGATCATGTCCGGAACCAGGACGCGCCATGTCTCGGCGAAGCGGGTATAGATCTTCGACCACTCGAAGGAGGAGGCGCCGGGGAAGACGCCGTGGACGAAGAGAAGCGGCGCCCCCGGGGTCTGGCTGTCGGCGGTGTGGTAGACGATCTCGCCCGAGGAAGTGTCGGCCACCCGGGTCGCGAAGACAGCCGGGGAGATTGAGTCGGGAATGATGCCGCGAAGGGTGTTGCGCCAGCCGTAGCGGACCGCGAGGGCGACCGCCCCGAGGAGACCCGCGCCCAAGCCGACTCCGAGCGCCTTGCGACGGCCCGGGGTGCCTTGGGATTCCTCGTTCATGCGGCGGCGGGTCAGTTGCCCGGTTCAGGGAAGAAGCGGACGATGCCGCTTCCCTTGACGACGCCGCCGATCACCTTGCCGCCGAGGGTCTTGGCAATCTTCTCACCTTCCTTACCCGGAACGACGAGAACCATGCCGATACCCATGTTGAAGACCTGGTACATCTCAAGGGGGTCGACGTTGCCGCCGCGTCCGATGATCCCGAAGATGGCGGGCACTTTCCAGGAGCCGGGGTCGATGACGGCGTCGCAGCCCTTGGGCAGGATGCGGGGAAGATTGTCGATGAGTCCGCCGCCGGTGATGTGGGCTGCTGCATGAAGCGGCTTGCCCTTCATGGCATGGAGTTTCCTGAACGTGGGGAGATAGCTGCGATGGACCTTGAGGAGTTCGGCTCCGACGGTGGTGCCCAGACCCGCGGGGCGGTCTGAGAGTTTCAGGCCGAGGAGGTCGAAGAGGACCTTGCGGGCGAGGGAATAGCCGTTGGTGTGAAGGCCGTTGGAGGGGAGTCCGACCAGCGCGTCGCCCGGCTTCACGCGGCTTCCGTCGAGCAGATCCTTCCGGTCGACGATGCCGGTGATGGATCCGGCCAGGTCGTATTCACCTTCCCCATAGAGACCCGGCATCTGGGCGGTCTCGCCTCCGATCAGGGCGCATCTCGCCTCTTTGCAGGCACGGGAGAGGCCGGTGATGATTTCCTTGAGCACTCTCGGGTCGAGCTTCGCGGCGGCGATATAGTCGAGGAAGAAGAGGGGCATGGCTCCGGTGACGGCGATGTCATTGACGCAGTGGTTCACCAGGTCCGCGCCGATCGTGTCGTGATTGTCGGTGGCAAAGGCGATCTTCAGCTTCGTTCCGACGCCGTCGACGCTGGAAACGAGGACGGGATCCTTGATTCCTCGCTTCTTGAAGTCGGGACGGAAGAGGCCGCCGAAGCCGCCGATGCCTCCGAGTACCTCGGCGCCGTGGGTCGGTCGGACAAGGGCCCCGATGCCGGACTTCACCCTGTTGCCGAGCGCCACGTCGACGCCGGCCTTCGCATAGGAACTCTTGGAACCCTTTGCGACAGATGGGGCGGAGGGCTTCTTTCCAGTGGCTTTCTTCGAGGCTTTCTTTGAGGGACTCTTCGTTTTCTTGGTGCTCATGAAATGAATGCGGTGATGGGTGCTGTGGATTGAGGGGTCAGGATTTGTGGGGGAAGAGCGGGGGTTGCGCGCTCTGGTCGGGAAGGAGTTGGGCGCTTCCCTTGCGGCGCTCCATGATCAGCTTGTCGAAGGCGGCGTCGAAGGGAACCGGGTAGTCGCCGTTGAAGCAGGCCATGCAGAAGGAGTTCTTTTCGAGGCCCGTGGCCCGCACCATCCCGTCGACATCAAGGTAGCCGATGCTGTCGGCCCCGAGGTAGTCGCAGATCTCCTGATGGGTCTGCTGGTTGGCGATCAGCTTCTCGGGATCGGGGAAGTCGATGCCGTAGTAGCAGGCATGGCGGTGCGGAGGGCAGCTGATGCGGAGGTGGACCTCCTTGGCGCCGGCCTCGCGGAGATTCACCACGCGCGCCTTGGCGGTCGTGCCGCGCACGACGGAGTCGTCGACGACCACGACGCGCTTTCCCTTCACCGACTCGCCGATGAGGTTGAGCTTCACCCGGACGTTGAAGTCGCGGATGAGTTGGGTCGGTTGGATGAAGGTGCGGCCGATGTAGTGGTTGCGGACGAAGGCAGGGTCGTAGGGAATCCCCAGCTCCTCGGAGAAGCCGAGCGCGGCATAGATGCCGGAGTCGGGCACGGGCACGACCACGTCGGCCTCGACGGGGTGGAGACGTGCCAGTTCGCGGCCCATATTGATGCGTGCCTTGCTGACGGTGATGCCGCGCAGGCGGCTGTCGGGTCGCGCGAAGTAGACATACTCGAAGATGCAGAAGGCCTCGCGCGACTCGGTGAAGGGGAACTCGGAGCGGATTCCCTGATCGTCGATCACGACAACCTCCCCCGGCTTGAGGTCGCGGACGAAGGTCGCCCCGATCAGGTCGAAGGCGCAGGTTTCGGAGGAGAGGACCCATCCGTTATCAAGCTTGCCGAGGGAAAGGGGGCGCAGACCGCTGGGATCGCGGAAGCCGATGATCTCGTTTTCACCCATGACCACCACGGAAAAGGCCCCTTCGAGACGGCGCAGCGCGCCGATCGGCCCGCCCATCGTTTCGTCGGGTTGGGCAAGGAGGTGGAGAATGATCTCGCTGTCGACCGTGGTCTGGAAGATGGATCCGCGGTTCTCAAGCTCGTTCCTGAGGGCGGAAGCGTTGACGAGGTTTCCGTTGTGGGCGATGGCGAGTTGTCCCCGTGCCGTGTCGACGCCGAGCGGTTGGGAGTTGAGAAGGGTGCTCGATCCGGTCGTCGAATAGCGGACATGGCCGATGGCACGCGTGCCGGCGAGCGATTCCAGGTTTTCTTGGGCGAAGACCTGCGAGACCAGGCCCATCCCCTTGTGGAGCCGGAAGACCTTTCCGTCGCCGCTGCTTGAGGCGATGCCGGCACTCTCCTGACCCCGGTGCTGCAGCGCGAAGAGGCCGTAGTAGGTCAGCATGGCCGCGTCCTTGTGGCCGTAGACGGCGAAGACGCCGCATTCATGTTTGGGACGATGGGACTGGGACAAGGAACGCAGGGTTGGAGAGTTATGCTCGGGTGAAAGGAATCCGGCGTGCCGGACACCAAAGGTTTTCATCTTTTGGCCCGGTCATCAAACACGATTTGGAAAAAGCGTCCTTTAGAGTCCTTTGTGGCCGTGTGTTGGCGATCTTTTGGAGCCGCTGATTAAATCGCATAGAGGCCGTTTCGGAAAGAATGGGCCGCGGGCAAGGCGGCTTCGCGGGCGCATCCCCGCAGTGGGCTGTAACCGCGAAGCCAACGCAGCCCCCGGCCTGTTATCTCCGCAACCCGAAGGGCTGAGGCCATTTGTCGATTTTTGCGGCGTTGCTCGCTCGGGCGAGACCGCTGCGGGTATCGCCCAGCACTCGCGCCTTCAAAAATCAGCAAATGGTCTTCAGTGGCCTTCATGGGATTTAATCAGCGGTTCCCATTGAAAAATCCGTTGACCCGCGGAGGTTTTTGCCGTTCGCTTCCCGCCCTTCACGATGGCATCCAGTCATTCACTTCCTTTTGCAATTCCCGCAATTCCCGGATCCGTTCCCCGTTCGCCCGATGCGGCCGCGGGTTTGGCCGCCCAGGGTTCTTCCCCGTGGCTCCGTTTTACCTGGCAGACCGACAAGACGGGAACTGCTCCCGCGGGTTCCGATCTGATCAGGCCCGCCAACCGTGAGGAGGCGGATGAGGTGCTCGGGGTACTTCTTCTTTCACTTTCGATGGATTCCGGTTGGAACGATTCGTTTGCCATGGTCGAACAGCATCTCAAGGCCGAGGTCGCCAGGATCTTCAATGAGGGAGATCCGCTGTGCCTGGTGATGCCGAAGGGAAGCAGGTTGATCGCGGCCTCCTTGCTCGATCCCTCCCCCGAGGCCTCCTCCCATCTCGTCAGCGGTCCCGCCGTCCTGATGGAATACCGCAATCGTGGCATCGGTTCCCGCCTTCTGCATTCCTCGTTGGAGGCGTTGAGGGGAAACGGAATCACCGTCGCTTCGGGTATCACCCGGGCCAAGACGATGGCCGCCCGCCATGTCTATCCGAAATTCGGCGGCGTTGCGGAATCCGTCACGTTTTCCAAGCCTTTCGAAGCTAAGTCTTGAAACCCCGCCCGGTCTCGGGCATTCTCAAAAACTCAATTTTAACCACTGCCTTGTGGTGTAACGGTAGCACAGCAGATTCTGGATCTGCTTGTCATGGTTCGAATCCATGCGAGGCAGCCACTATTTTGGTGGGAAGGAATTAAGGGATAGCTAATGGGGAGTGATCATCCCAGTCCCTGCAGGGTGGTTTTGAGGGTCTCAAGCTTTTCGCTCCACTTTTCGCGGCGCTGGCGGTGATCCTCGAGCACGTTGGCCGGAACTTTTTCCACGAAGGAGGTGTCGGCCAGTTTGGCCTCCACTTTGACGAGTTCGGCCTCCACCTTGGTGATCTCGGCGGCGATGCGCTTCCGCTCGGCATCGAGATC
The DNA here is from genome assembly GCA_947482345.1 of Spartobacteria bacterium. Taxonomy (GTDB): domain Bacteria; phylum Verrucomicrobiota; class Verrucomicrobiia; order Chthoniobacterales; family UBA6821; genus UBA6821. Next base: position 7,049 of record CANKJN010000016.1, on the reverse strand, counting down.
GACCAGTCCCTCCAGCGGCATGTAGATGGTTCCCAGGTCGGTGACGACGCTGGGAGTCCCGGCGGGAGGCATCTTATCTAGGATCTCCAGCCCGGAGGCCCTGGTGAGACCCGCGAAGATGGCGCGCCGGGAGTCGTGGATCTCTTCCTTGGGGGCCAGCAGGAAGCGGACCTGCTGCTGGGAGGGGATCTTGAATTCCGCCCTGAGGTTGCGCGCGGCATGGATGGCCGTATAGAGCGCGGTTGTGCGCGTGCTGGCCGCGGTGATCTCGGTCTCGGGAAGGTTGAGTAGCTTTTCGGCGGGGGGCACCGTGTAGAGAAGCAGGCCGGCGCGTTCTCCGGATCCCGATGCGGAGGCGGGGGCCTGGAAACCGAGGCGCTTCCAGAGTTCCTCGGTGACATGGGGCATGAGCGGATGGAGGAGGCGCAGTGTGCCCGAGAGGGTGGCGTCCATGACGGTTAGGATGGCGTTCTTGGCCTGCTCATCCGAGCCGTTGAGGATCGGCTTGGCCGCCTCGACGAACCAGTCGCAGTAATCGCCCCAGAAGAAGTCGTAGAGCAGGCCCGCCACCTCATGGAAGCGGTAGTCGGCATAGGCCCCGCACAGCGCGGCGTGCATGGTGTCGAAGCGGTGCAGGAGGTGGATCGCGATATCGGGAAGGGGGAGTCCGGCCGGATCGGGAGAGGGGTTGCACGGGCCCTGCATCTCGCGGAAGCGGGCGGCGTTCCAGAGCTTGTTGGCGAAGTTGCGGCCCTCCTCGATCTGCTTCTCGTCGAACTTGATGTCCTGTCCCTGCGGGGCGACACGGATGATGCCGAAGCGGAGGCCGTCGGCGCCGTACTTGGCGATCAGGTCGAGCGGGTCGGGGGAATTCCCGAGGCTCTTGGACATCTTGCGGCCCTGCTTATCGCGGATGATGCCGGTGAAGTAGACGTCGCGGAAGGGGATCTCCCCGGTGTACTCCAGTCCCGCCATGATCATGCGGGCGACCCAGAAGAAGATGATGTCGGGTCCGGTGACGAGCACGCTTGTCGGGTAGAACTTCGCGCGGACGGCCTCGTCCATGGTGTCGTGGGCCCAGAGCCAGGAGGAGAACCAGGTGTCGAGCACGTCGGGATCCTGGATCCAGCCCTCGCCGGGAGATTCGATCTGGATGCGTGGTCCTTCGCCGCTGCTCTCCGGCGCATACCAGACGGGGATGCGGTGTCCCCACCAGAGCTGGCGGCTGATGCACCAGTCCTGGATGTTCTCGAGCCAGTGGTCGTAGACCTTTTCCCAGCGTTTGGGGAAGAACCTGATGAGTCCGTTGCGGACGGCGTCACGGGCCTCGACCGTCTTCGGATACTTGAGGAACCACTGCTCGCTGAGGCGCGGTTCGATCGGGACATCGGCGCGCTCGCTGAAGCCGACGTTGTTCTCATGGGGCTCCTCCCTGGTGAGGAGGCCGAGTTCCTTGAGTCGCTCGACGGCTTCCACCCTCGCTTCGAAGCGGTCGAGTCCGGCGAAGCCCTCTCCCGCAAGGTCATTGAGTGTCCCGTCGGCATTCATGATGTCGATGACGGGGAGGTTGTGCCGCAGGCCGATCTCGTAGTCGGTCTTGTCATGGGCGGGTGTCACCTTGAGGACGCCCGTGCCGAATTCGAAATCGACAGCCTCGTCGCCGATGATCGGGAGTTGCACCTCGACATCGAGTGGGAGGGGACGGCGGACATGCTTGCCGATCAGGTGGGCGTAGCGCTGATCCTTGGGATTCACGGCGACGGCCGTGTCACCCATGATTGTCTCGGGACGCGTGGTGGCGATCTCAAGCCAGGTGCCGGGTGCTTCCACCACCTCGAGCTTGAAGTGGTAGAGGTAACCCTTCTGCTTCTTGGGGATGACCTCCTCGTCGCTCAGGGCGGTGAGGGAAACGGGGCACCAGTTCACCATCCGCTTGCCCCGGTAGATCAGGCCCTTCCCGTGGAGATCCACGAAGACCTCCTGCACCTTGCGGGCATACGCCTCGTCCATGGTGAAGCGCTCGCGCGACCAGTCGCAGGAGGCGCCGAGTTTCTTCAACTGCCCGATGATGATGCCTCCGTGCTTTTCCTTCCATTCCCAGACTTTCTTGAGGAAGGCTTCGCGGCCGAGGTCGTGGCGGGTCTTTTTCTCCTCCTTGCGGAGTTGGCGCTCAACGACGGTCTGGGTGGCGATGCCGGCGTGGTCGGTTCCGGGAAGCCAGAGAACCTCGTGTCCGGTCTGGCGGGCGCGGCGGGCGAGGATGTCCTGCAGGGTGTTGTTGAGGACGTGTCCGAGGGTCAGGATCCCGGTGACATTCGGCGGGGGGATGACGATCGAGTAGGAGGGGGCTGTGGAGGAGGGATCGGCGGTGAAGCAACCGGAATCGACCCAGCGGGCATACCAGGAGGCCTCGACATCCGCGGGGGCGTAGGCTTTGGAAAGTTCGGACATGATGAAGGAGAGGCTTGGAAGAGTCTTAGTAAGAGGCTTTGAGGCTGTAGGCTTTTAGACTGTTAGGTTGGAGGCAGAAAGCTCAAAACGGCTCATCATTGCTTCCAGTGGCTGGATCTTGGATTTCACTGAGTTCCTGATTATTTTGGCAATTTCCGCGATGATTCGGTGGCGTTGCAAAGGTACTTCCCGAAACTCCTTGCCAGGATTCCCGGGGGAGGCTACATTCCGGCCCTCTAAAAAATGACAACGACAGAAACAGCAGAAATCGCAGCACTCCGGCTGCACGAGAAGGACACCGGCAGCGCCGATATCCAGGTAGCGACCCTCACCAAGAGGATCACCGCCCTGACCGAACACCTCAAAGGCAACGCCAAGGATCACTCCTCCCGTCGCGGCCTTCTCAAGATGGTTGCCACGCGCCGCCGTCTTCTCGATTACCTCAAGGATAGCGCCAGCGAGCGTTACCAGGCGGTTCTTGAGAAACTGAACCTGCGCAAGTAACGGACCACCAGGTTCTCCGTTCCCTCACGGCTCCCTGATCCTCATGGATCCGGGACTCCTTGGGGACAACGGAACTGCCCGGGCAACTCCGCCACCCAAGCAACCCCGACGCCCTCCGCGCTTTTTCAGCGGGGGGATTCACTTAACCGACACATCACACCTATGCAGGCATCCCTCCGGATGCCATCCGGCATTCCGGGCGCCCGCTAATCATCGCGCACTGATCGGATCCACGCATCCCACCCAACAAACACCCATTCCCATGTCACACACCACCATCACGGCCCAAGTAGGCCAGAACCCCATCAGCTTTGAGACCGGCAAGATCGCCAAGCTCGCCGACGGAGCCGTCGTCGTCAGCTCCGGCGAGACCATCGTTCTCGTCAGCGCAGTTTCCGCCACTTCCGTGAAGGAAGGCCAGGATTTCTTCCCGCTCACCGTCGATTACAAGGAGAAGGCCGCCGCCGTCGGCAAGTTCCCCGGCGGATACTTCAAGCGCGAGGGCCGTCCGAGCGAGAAGGAGATCCTCACCGCACGCATGACCGATCGTCCGCTGCGCCCCCTCTTCCCGAAGAACTACTTCTACGACACGCAGATCATCAGCATCCTGCTCTCCGCGGACGGCGAGATCGATCCCGACATCCTCTCCATCAACGGAGCCTCGGCCGCCCTCTGTGTCTCGGACATCCCGTTCGAGAAGCCGATCGCAGCAGTCCGCGTCGGACGCATCAACGGCCAGTTCGTGGTCAACCCCACCCACACCCAGCGCGAGGAGAGCGATCTCGACCTCGTTTACGTCGGTGACGGCGAACAGGTCATTATGATCGAGGGTGCCGCCAACGAGCTTCCCGAAGAGGAGTTCAAGAAGGCCCTCGACTTCGCCCGCGAGCAGACCCGTCCCCTGGTCGCCGCACAGAACGAACTCATTGCCAAGGCCGGCAAGCCGAAGCGCGAGTTCACCCTCCTCAATGTTGACGAGGGAATGCTCGAGATCGCCTATCAGGTCGCCGGTGACCGCATCGAGGCCGCCCTCTACACCCCCAGCAAGGTTGCCCGCGGCAAGGCCGTCGGTGCACTCCGCGACGAGGTGAGCGCCAAGATCCTCGAGAAGTTCCCCGCCGCCACCAAGTTCGAAATCTCGCAGGCGTTTGATTACCTTCAGAAGAAGGCCTTCCGCGTCAGCATCCTCGACAAGCAGAAGCGCTGCGACGGTCGCGGCCTTGCCGAACTCCGTCAGCTCTCCAGCGAGACCACCGTCCTGCCCCGTGCGCACGGATCGGCCCTCTTCGCCCGCGGCGAGACCCAGGCGATGGCCCTGGCCACTCTCGGCACCGCCGACGAGGCCCAGATGATCGACGCCTACGGGGGCGGCGAGACCACCAAGCGTTTCCTGCTTCACTACAACTTCCCTCCCTTCAGCGTCGGGGAGACCGGCCGCTTCGGCGGGCAGAACCGCCGCGAGATCGGCCACGGCGCCCTCGCCGAGCGCTCGATCTTCCCGGTCATCCCGAGCCAGCAGGATTTCCCTTACGCCCTCCGTGTCACCAGCGAGGTCATGGAGTCCAACGGCTCCACTTCAATGGCCTCCGTCTGCGCCGGCGTGCTCGCCCTCATGGACGCGGGTGTTCCCCTCAAGCGTCCCGTTGCCGGCATCTCCGTAGGTCTCGTGACCGAGAATGACGATCAGGGCAAGCTCACCCGCCACACCCTGCTCACCGACATCATCGGCAGCGAGGATCACTTCGGCGACATGGACTTCAAGCTCTGCGGCACCGAGGCCGGAGTCACCGGATTCCAGCTCGACCTGAAGCTCAAGGGCATCAGCCACGAGCTCATGGCCACCGCCATCGACGACGCCCGCAAGAACCGCGGACTCATCCTCGATCACATGAAGCAGACCCTCCCCGCACACCGCGGAGAGATGAGCAAGTACGCGCCCCGCATCGAGACCGTCACCATTCCGAAGGACAAGATCGGCCTCATCATCGGCCCCGGTGGCAAGACCATCAAGGGGATCGTTGCCGAGACCGGTGCCGAGATCAACGTCGAGGAGGATGGCAACTTCGGCCTCGTCCACATCTACTCCAGCAACGGCGAGAGCCTCAAGCGCGCCAAGGAGATCATCGAGGGCATGACCAAGGAGATCACCGTCGGCGAGCTCTACCAGGGCACCGTTGTCTCCATCAAGGAGTTCGGCGCCTTCGTCGAAGTGCTCCCCGGCAAGGACGGCCTCGTCCACATCTCCGAACTTGCGGACACCCGCGTCAACAAGGTCGAGGATGTCGTCAGGAACGGCGACGTCATCTGGGTCAAGTGCATCGGCGTCGATGACAGGGGCAAGGTTAAGCTCAGCCGCAAGGCCGCGATGAAAGATCGCGACCAGGCAGCCGCAGGAACCGCCGCTTAATCAGAGGCCACCATCCTGTCACCGTGAGTGCCTGAAGCCCTCGCGAGAAATTCCAGAAAGCCCCCGACGAGGAGACTCCCGGGGGCTTTTTCGTGGAGCCAATTCCTTCCGGTGTGGCATCAGCAATTTCTTCCGGCAAACATCGCTCAACCGCATGGCGAAATCGTGACGTTGATCCGCTTGAGTATCTCAAGCGGCGGTGGCTACAAGCCATGATTCAATCGGAACCGTGATGAATACGCGCCTTCTCCTTGCTGCCGTCCTGCTTGGCGTTCTTCCCGGATCAATCCGGGTGGAGGCGCAGGGGTTGCCTCCAAAGTTCATGGATCCCACCGAGGAACTCGAGGGGAATGCCCCCACGAAAAAGGGGAGAACCAGCCCTTCTGCTTCTCCCATTCCCCCAGCCTCGACTGATGCAGCGGCATCATCCTCCGCGCCCTCGGCCAGTGGCGGACTCCTGGACAGGATCGGGCATTCGATCCGCATGGTTTTCCCTTCCGATCTCACCGCGGTCTACACGGAAATCGGATCCGATGTCACCAGTTCCATCCACTATCAGGATGGCCTGAAGGAGAGCGGTCGGGCCGTCAATCGGGGAGTCGGCAGTCAGATGTCGTTTGCGGGAGCCACGCTCGACGCGGTCACACGCAAGGAATTCGAGCTCATCAACGGAGTCGAGAGCAGGCTTGCCGATTGCGGGTTGAGTGTCGGTGGTGACTGGCAGGGAAACTATTACGGAGGCGTGGCCGGCGGATACCGGACGGGCAGTGCCTTCGATGAGCAGATCAAGCTGGCCTTCATCTATGACTTTGGGAAAAAGCTCCATCTCAAGGGGCTGAAGGCCTACTCGAATTTCCGATACCGCGACGGCGACGACATCAACCTCATCACCGGCGCCGCGAACGGCTTCAATCCCTCCAACATCCAGAGTGGAAAGGAGCTCCGCCTCATGGCCCAGTACCTTGAATACATGACCGAGAACGGCTCCTTCATGATCAATGCCGGATGGATGAACCCCTACGATTTCTTCCTCCAACAACCGCTCTCCAAGCTCTTTCAGAACAACCAGATCGCCAGCGCCAAGGGCATCGGGGGGAACAGCGGGGGAGGCGCCCGGGAAACCTTTGCCGGTGATCCCGCCTACAACAACAACGTTGCGGCGAAGATCCCCTGGTCGAGCACCTACGATGCATGGGGTGGCACGCTGCGGATCAGACCCACCAAATCCACCTACGCCATAGGCGGCCTCTACCTGGCGATCCCGAACGCCGCCGGAGCCGTTCAGGGCGTCTACGCCCCCACCCAGGTGGCCCCCTACACGGCCATCCCATCCAGCCAGCTTGGAAAGCCCAACCCCAACTCCCGCGGCACCGTGAACAACAACGGTCTCTCGAGCTTCGGCGGCGCGGGGTGGAATGCGGTCGGCTCGGGTCATCCCAATGGAAACACGGGGAACCCCAATGGTCTCTATGTCTGCTCCGAGTTCGGCTGGGAGCCCAAGCTGGGGCGTGATAAACTCGAGGGAAAGTATGCCTTTGGAATCACAGCCATCCCACAGGGGCATAAAGACTGAGTGCTGATTAAGTATTGAAGGGGTAGGAAGGGTGATTTTGGTTAGAAGTGGTTTTAGAATTTCTGGATTTGAAGTGCTGGGCGAGCAGTTGAGAGGGGTGCTGTCCCATAGGTT
>CANKJN010000015.1 GCA_947482345.1 Spartobacteria bacterium | reverse complement strand
GTCGAGAAGACGAGGCGGGCCAACCCTGCTGCAAGCGAGGCAATGAGTTGCTGTTTGTTCGGAAGCCCCATCAGTCAATCATGTCCGGTTCGCGCCAGCGGCAGGCATTGGGTGCGTGGATGCCGAGTTGATCAAGGACCCGCCATACGACGGTGTCGGCGAGTTCGTTGAAGTCCTTGGGATGGCTGTAGAAGGAAGGGGAGGCAGGGAGGATGATGGCGCCCGCCTCGGTGAGGGTGACAATGTTCCTTGCATGGATAAGGTTCCAGGGGGTCTCCCTGGGAACGATGATCAGCTTGCGGCGCTCCTTGAGGAAGACGTCGGCGGCCCGGAGGATCAGATTCTCACTTGTTCCCGAGGCAATGCGGCCGATCGTTCCCATGGAACTGGGCATCACGATCATTCCGTCGAAGAGGGCGCTGCCGCTGGCAAAGGGAGCGTTCATCGACTTCTCGCTGTGCTCGATGACTCCGGGAGGTAGCTGCAGTTCGCCGATCTCCTCACGGATCACCTGCTTGGCGTAGGGGGATAGAACCAGATGGATCTCATGGTCACCCTGCCCCAGGTGATGGAGCAGCCGCTGGAGGTAAATGGAGCCGCTGGCTCCTGTGGCTGCTAGGACGAGGCGCATAGGAGGAAATGATGAATGATGAATGAAGAATTATGAAGGATGAAAAAGCTCGTGAATCGAGTGATTGGAGGCACGAGATAGACTGCCATAGGGAGCCTTTAGGTGAGACGAGCGGGAGCGAGCGAGTCAAAAGGCGGCTTAATCATACCGAAGGTAGTCCGATCCTGCATTCGCGTGAGAGGATGCATGGTCAGGGACGACAGGCAGATAAAAGGTCGGAGCAGTGAGGCGAAGGAAAAGGGTGAAGGATGAAGAAACTGGGAGATGGGGACTACAGGAGTGAGACTGCAGTAAGGGCGGAGCGTAGCTTGTTGGCACGATCGAGCAGTTCCTTGTACACGGCGGTATTCTTGTCATCTGGCGTGCAGCGGGACGACTCGTCAAGGGTGACAAGGCGGGTGCAGAGGGCGTGGAGGGCTGCCTCGGAGTGATCGCCTCCCGCGGCCCAGGCTGCCTGGATGGCTGCGCCGAGCGCTGCCCCCTCGCTGGAAGTGAGGCAGACGGTCGGCACGCCGAAGACATCGGCGCAGAGTTGGCGCCAGAAGGCGCTCTTGGTGCCGCCTCCGGTGATCCGGATCTCGGTCGGATTCACGCCGAGTGCCCGGAAGCGGTCGAGTCCGTAGGCGAGCCCGAGGGTCACCCCCTCCATGGCGGCGCGTGTGAGGTGGGCGGGGGTGAGGTTCTTCACGGTGATGCCGTGGAGGAGTCCGCTTCCGCGCGGCAGATTCGGAGTGCGTTCCCCGGCGAGGTAGGGGAGGAGCAGGAGTCCGTCGCCACCGGCGGGCACCGTCGCGGCCGCCGCATCGTATTGGTCGTGGCTCCAGTCCTTGAAGAGCTTGCGGGTGAGTTCGGTGACCAGGGTCACGTTCATCGTACAGGCCAGCGGCATCCATGATCCGGTGCTGTCGCAGAACGCCGCCACCTCTCCTTTTGGATCGACGACAGGGGAGGGGCTGAAAGCGTAGAGCGTACCCGAGGTGCCGAGGCTCGCGGTCATGATGCCCGGGCGGACATTGCCGGTGCCGATGGCACCCATCATGTTATCGCCGCCGCCTGAGCTGATCGTGACGGTGGCTGAGAGGTTCCACTTCGAGGTGAGTTCCGGACGAAGCACCCCGGCGGGCACCGCCGAGGTGCGGAGCGGGGGAAGCTTGGCCTCGAGACCGGGGGCCACCGCGTCGAGGACCGGGGCGGACCAGGAGCGGGTCTTCACATCGAGGAGCGCGGTGCCGGAGGCGTCCCCGTATTCCATCGACTGCACGCCGGTGAGCCACCAGTTGATGTAGTCGTGGGGAAGAAGGACATGGGAGGTCTTTTCCCAGTTCTGCGGTTCGTTCTGGCGCACCCAAAGGATCTTCGGGGCGGTGTAGCCGGTGAGCATGGCGTTGCCGGTGAGTTCCACTACCTTGGCCTCGCCGCCGAGCGCCTTGGTGAGTTCGGCGCACTGGGCGGTCGTCGAGGTGTCGCACCATAGTTTGGCGGGGCGGACCACTTGATCGGCGGCATCCAGCAGGACGAGGCCGTGCTGCTGTCCGCTCACACCAATCCCGGCGACTTCGCTCCGACGGCTTCCCAGTTTCTCCAAAACCTGCGAAATCGTGGACTCCACGGCGGCGATCCAGACGGCGGGATCCTGCTCCATGGCACCGTCCCCCTTGGCTTCCACAAATCCGTAAGCCTGCTGGGCGCTGGCCAGAATCTCACCTGTGGAAATGTCGAGGGCGACTGTCTTGGTACTTTGGGTTCCGCTGTCGATGCCGAGGGTGATCATATGGAAAAAGAGGATGAAGGAAAAATGAAAAATGAAAAAAGGATGAATCTGCGGTGGGAAGGGCCGATGTCCTGAAAATTGCATGAGGGTCGGGATCAACGATGGGTGAAGAAGTTAAAAAGGTTAGAATGTTGAACTATTACAATGAGGACCAAGGAAGCGCTTATTAAATCGCATAGAGGCTGTTGCGGGAGGAACTGGCCGCGGGCAAGGCGGCTTGGCGCGAGCATCCCCGCAGTGGGCTGCCGTAACGGATGCGAAGCAACGGCCGGGCAAGCAAAGCGCCAAGCCAACACAGCCCCCGGTCGGTTATCTCCGCAACAGCCTCTATGGGATTTAATCAGCGCTTCCCTAAGGGGATTGTGTGAATCACGAAACATTGTTCCCTGATGATCTGCCACATGGAGGCTATTTTATGGCATGCTTGAAATGCCCTTTTTTAACCTTTTAATGGTTCAACTTTTTAACCCGATCGCCTCGCGCCATCTTGGTGAACGCTACGGATCTGTTGGCCTGCTTCCATTGCAAAATCTTGGATTACTTCTTGCCAAGAGCCTTGGGAATGGGCATTCTACCCGACCACTTGAGACAAATTTCCGGCAACAATTATTGACATGAGCATCATCGCCACCATCGAAAAAGAGCAGTTCAAGACCGACCTCGTCCAGTTCGAGGTGGGTGATTCCATCTGCGTTCACACACGCGTCATCGAAGGTGACAAGGAGCGTATCCAGAAGTACGCAGGCATCGTCATCGGCCGCAAGGGCACCGGTATCAATGCCAACTTCACCGTCCGCCGCGTCAGCTTCGGCGAGGGTGCCGAGCGTGTGTTCCCCCTTCATTCACCACGTATCGCCAAGCTTGAGGTCGAGAAGCGTGGATCAGTCCGCCGTTCCAAGCTGAACTACCTCCGCAACCGCAAGGGCAAGGCCGCCGTCACCGTGAAGGAGAAGGCGCAGGAACTAGCCTAATCCGATTTAGGGAAGTTTTTACAACCCACCCGATGACGGACAAGCGTCTCGGGAAGATTTCCAAAAAGGGCCTCCGGACTAAATCCGGGGGCCCTTCGCTTTTCCACGAGAAGGAGCTTCATGCTCGGGGGATCCATCCCGTTGCGGGTATCGATGAGGCCGGGAGGGGTCCCTTGGCTGGTCCTGTGGTGGCCGCAGCTGTCATCTTGCCCGATGACTTTGAGTTGGAGGGCCTTGATGACTCCAAGAAGCTTACGCACGAACAGAGGGAAGCTTTGTATGTCCGGTTAACAGAAAATGCATCTGTGTTTTTTGCAATAGCCGAGGGAACTTCAGAAGAAATCGGACAACTCAATATCCTGAGAGCTACTCATCTTGCCATGAAACGCTCGTTGGATGGCTTGAAGGAAAATGGGCATCCTCCCGCCCACGCCTTGGTGGATGGATTGCCCGTGAAGGGATTGCCTGTGGAACAGACTGCCTTGGTTGGGGGGGATGGGTTGAGTCTGAGCATCGCTGCGGCAAGCATTCTGGCCAAGGTCACCCGGGACAAGATCATGGATGAGCTCGACCGGGAGTTTCCTCAATACGGATTCGCCCGTCATCGGGGCTATGCCACGGCGGACCATCTCGCTATGCTTCGAGAGCATGGACCTTGCCCGCATCATCGACTCGGTTTTGCGCCGGTCGACCAGCCCACCTTCGGGTTCTGAAAGTCACATCGCCCTGGGCAAGTGGGGGGAGGAGGAGGCTTCACGCCATCTCAAACGGATTGGTTGGAAGATTCTCCGCCGAAACTTCCGCGCACCGGGGGGAGGGGAAGTCGATCTCGTCTGCCGTGACCATGACACGCTTGTCTTTGCCGAGGTGAAGACCCGTCGATCCGAAGAACTGGGACGCCCCCTTGCTGCCGTGGATCGGAAGAAGCAGCAGCTTATCCGCCGCGGAGCACTTTACTGGCTCCGACTCCTCGAGATGCCTGACATTACCTTTCGCTTTGATGTGGTCGAGGTGTTGGCGACTGATCCCGTTGAGATCAGGGTGATCGAGAGTGCCTTCACGCTACCGGATCCTCTCCGTTACTGATCCTGCACGTTCTTTCAGGGAAAAAATAACGCAGCCTTGAGAATACCCCCCGGTAGCTCAAGGCTGCGCTATGTCTCCGAGGAGATGTTTAAGACCGTAGAAAAGAGTGATACGGGATGCAATAAAATATTGTGTAACACATGCATCACACAAGAGTGAGCGAGGAAAAGCGGTTTTCCTCCAAGCAGGCGGAGATGTTTTCCGTGAATTCGGCATGGATTCCTGCATGGTATGTGCCGGATGAGTGCTCCCTCCTATGAACTTGTGACCCTGAGGGGAGGGGCGCACAGCATCCGCTCGACGGCACACGGGGAGACGATGCATATCGGAACGGATCCCTGCACGGAGGCCATGGAACTCCATGTCGGCCAGCAGCGTCTTGCCGAGCGTGTTGCGGCGTGCTCTGAGTCGCCTCCCTTCGTTGTTTGGGACATCGGGCTCGGGCCTGCAGCGAATGCCATTACGGCGATCACGGCGATTAAAGAACTCAACGGGGTGGGTATGGTAGCTAAGTCGGTGGAGATCCACAGCTACGAGATCGACACCTCGGTGCTGGAATTCTCCCTTCTACATGCCGCGGCCCTGAAGTATCTCGCAGGATGGGAAGCCACGGTCGGGGAGTTGCTTGTATCCGGAGTTGCTCGCCCTGCACCGGGAATGACTTGGCATCTTCATCGTGGGGACTTCTCTCGATCGCGGCCCGAGGCCCCGTCGCCTTCGGCTATCTTCTTTGATCCCTATTCCCCGGCGAGGAATGCCGAGATGTGGAGCCTGGAGACCTTTCGCATGATCAGGGATGCGGTTGCCGATCCCGATGCCCCGCACTGCACGATGACCAATTACACCCGATCGACATCGGTGAGGGTGACGATGTTGCTGGCCGGTTGGTTCGTTGGAACCGGCGTCCCGACCGGAGAGAAGGAGGAGACAACGATTGCCGCCAACAGGCCCGGTTTGCTGGAGAAGCCGCTCGATGGGGCGTGGTTGAGTCGGGTCCGCTCCTCGACGAATTCCTCACCCTTGCGTGGCCGTAACTACGAGCGGGGACCGATCTCCCCGGAGGACTACGCCCGCCTCATCACCCATCCGCAGTTTTCGTAGCGCACTGCTACTGCCAGACGTTCCTGTCGAGATTCCGGTAGCTGAGGGCCTCAAGGAGGTGATCTGGAGCGATGGATTCGCTTCCAGCCAGGTCCGCGATGGTGCGGGCTACTTTCAGGATCCGGTCGTAGGCCCGGGCGCTGAAGTTGAGATCGGCCATGGCGTTCTTGAGGAGTTCGTTCCCGCGGTCGTCGAGGCGGCAATGTTCCTTGAGCTGGGCATGACTCATGCGCGCGTTGCAGGTTGTGATTTTCGACTTCCGTGATTTCGTGAAGCGGTGGTTCTGGATGGCTCGTGCCTCTAGGATCCGTTCCCTGATGACGGCCGAGGACTCTGCCGGGAGAGTGTCCGAAAGTTCCTTGTATTCCACCGCCGGTGCCTCGACATGGAGGTCGATGCGGTCGAGGAGAGGGCCCGAGATCTTCTGTCGGTAGCGCTCGACCTGTTTGTCGGAGCAGCGGCAATTTCGCTTCGTGTCGCCGTAGTAACCGCATGGGCAGGGGTTCATCGCGGCCACAAGCATGAAGGCGGAGGGGAATGTCATGGTTCCCGTGGCCCTGGAGATCGTCACCTTGCCATCCTCCAAAGGTTGACGCATCACTTCGAGGGTCGAACGGTGGAACTCGGGCAACTCATCCAGGAAGAGGACGCCGTGATGGGCGAGGCTCACCTCGCCCGGGGTGATGTTCGCCGTGCCCCCCAGCAACCCGATGTCGGAGATAGTGTGATGCGGATCGCGGAAGGGTCGCCGCAGCACGATAGACTCTCCCGAGGAGAGGAGGCCGCAGACGGAATGGATCTTAGTCGTCTCGATTGCCTCCTCGAGAGACATCGGCGGCATGATGGTCGGGATGCGGCGGGCCAGCATTGACTTCCCGGATCCGGGAGGGCCAAGAAGAAGGAGATTGTGCCCTCCGGCGACGGCCACCTCGATGGCACGTTTCACCTGGTGCTGCCCCTTCACCTCTGAGAAATCGACATCGAAGGAATCTCTCTGGGAGAGCAAGTCGGCCTCATTGCTCTGCTCGGGGGTGAGTTCCGACTTCTTGGAGAGAAACTCATAGGCCTCGCGGAGATTCCTGACCCCGTACACATCGATTCCCTGGACGATGGAGGCCTCGCGGACATTCGCCACGGGGAGGATGACCGCCTTCTTGCCGCGCGCCCGCGCCTCAAGGGTGAGGGGAAGGGCCCCCTTGACGGGACGCACCTCCCCGGTGAGGGCGAGTTCGCCAGCGACCGCGCAGCGGGAGAGCCTCGGGAGCTCCTCCTCCGTGTCCGTGGCGATCATTCCGAGCGCGATCGGAAGGTCGAAGCTGGGACCCTGCTTCTTGATGTCGGCGGGAGCGAGGTTCACCGTGGTACGCTTGCGAGGCCAGCGGTAGCCGCTGTTGGAGAGTGCGGCGATGACCCGGTCCTTGCTCTCCTTGACGGCCGTGTCGGGAAGTCCAACGACGATGATCGAGGGCTCGCCGGGGCCCGTGTTGACTTCGATTTCTATCTCGGTGGCGTCGACACCGACGACGGCGGCGGAAAAAACTCTGGTGATCATTTCTGGATGGGTGCGACACACATTCCACGAGTGTGGCCGGTTGTAAACATCGGGATTTGGATTTTTTTTCTCTCTCCACGCAGGGGCCTCCCCAAAGGGGAATGAAAATTATTTCGAACGCACGGGTTGACACCCTTGTCAAACGAGCAAAGGAAAACAACCAACCCCACACACCATGAGCTACGAAGATTCAGATGCCGGATTCCAACTCTACCTGCGCCAGATCGCGCAGTACCCGCTGCTGACCCCGGAGCAGGAGGTGGCGCTTGCCACCAAGATCAAGAAAGGGAACAAGGCTGCCAAGGCCGAGATGATCCGCGCCAACCTCAGGCTGGTCGTCAAGATCGCCCGTGACTACGCCAACCTCGGCCTTCCGCTGCTTGACCTCATCTCTGAGGGGAATATCGGCCTGGTAAAGGCCGTGGAGCGTTTCGATCCCGCCAAGGGAGGCAAGCTCTCGACCTACGGAGCCTGGTGGATCAAGCAGTCTATCAAGAGGGCCCTGGCTAATCAGGGAAAGACGATCCGTCTTCCCGTCCACCTGGTCGACAAGATCGCCAAGATCCGCCGTGTCGGCGCCGGTCTCAGCGACGAGCTCGGCAGGGAGGCAACCGACGAGGAGATTGCCGAGGAGGTCGGAATGAACGCTTCCAAGGTAAGCCAGCTCAAGCAGGCGGCGGTTCGCCCAGCCTCGCTGGATGCGCCCGTCGGCGAGGAGGACTCCACTGAGTTCGGGGAACTGGTGGGTGATACTGCGGCGGTCGATCCCTTCGAGAGCCTGAGCGACAAGAATATCCAGATGGAAGTCGGCGATGCGCTCGAGCAACTCGATGACCGTGAGAGGAAGATTATCAACTCCCGATTCGGTCTTGATGGATCCGATCCGATCACCCTCGAGGAGGTCGGTGAGAAGTTTGGAGTCACCCGGGAGAGAATCCGCCAGCTCCAGAACATCGCCCTTGGAAAAATGCGCCGGGCGCTTGCCAAGCGGGAGAGAATGCAACCCGAGAACCTCGGCCTCGCCCATGCGGCTTAAAGACGCCCAGGGAACCGCTGAAACGGTGAAAGGGGTGAATCGGGCCGTTCCCAAATATGATTCCTCCTTCTGACCTTTTCACTTTTCCACTTTTCCACCTTTTAACTCTCCATCGGTCAACCGATGGAGGAGCCCCCCGTGCCGGTGACGAGTGGATTCATTCCGGACAGCCATTCCCAGCGCCTTTTTCTGCCCCACGAGCACGACCATCCGCTTGCCGCGAGTGACTCCCGTGTAGAGCAGGTTTCGCTGCAGCAGGAGATATTGCTGCATGGCGAGTGGAATCACGACCACGGGAAACTCTGATCCCTGGCTCTTATGGATCGTGATGGCGTAGGCCAGCTCGAGTTCGTCTAGTTCCCCGAATTCGTAGATGACCTCCCGCTTGCCGAAACGCACCACGAGCTGTTTCTCCTCCCTGTCCATGGAGCGGATCCGACCGATGTCCCCGTTGAAGACTTCCTTGTCGTAGTTGTTCGAGGTCTGGATCACCTTGTCGCCGGTGCGGAAGAGGTTCCCATAGGCCTGATACTCGTCGCGGTATTCGCTGCGTGGGTTCAGCGCGGACTGCAGGCGCAGATTCAGTTCCTTGATGCCGAGGCTTCCGCGGTGCATGGGGCTGAGGATCTGGATTCCCTCGACCGGGTCGACTCCCAGATGCTTGGGCAGGCGGTCGCGCACCAGTGAGACGAGCGTGGCGGCGCACTCCTCAGCATCCTCGCGGTCGACAAAGAGGAAGTCGGAATCCTTGGGAGCATCGATGATGTCCGGGATCTCGCCGCGGTTGATCGCATGGGCTCCGCTGATGATCCTGCTGTCGCCCGCCTGTCGGAAGATTTCGCGCAGATGGACGACCGGGATCATCCCACTCCGGATGATGTCGCCAAGGACCAGCCCCGGCCCCACGCTGGGGAGTTGATCGGCATCGCCCACGAGGATCAGGCGTGCCTTCCCGGGAAGGGCGTCGAGAAGGCGGCTCATGAGTGGCACGTCGACCATCGAGACCTCGTCGACCACCACGACATCACCTTCGAGGGGATTGGAGGCATTTCTCTGGAAGCCGCCCCGTGCGGGCTGAAACTCCAGCAGTCGGTGCAGCGTGGAGGCCTCCAGGCCAGTTGCCTCGGCCAGGCGTTGGGCCGCACGTCCCGTGGGAGCCGCGAGAAGGCACTTGAGCTTCTTGGCGGTGAGGATTTTCAGGAGGGACTGGACCAGGGTGGTCTTCCCGACGCCCGGACCTCCCGTGATGACGACGGCCCGGCTTCGCAGCGCTATCCTGAGGGCATCGTGCTGGCTGGGGGAGAGTTTGCGCCCGGTCTTCTCTTCGACCCAGGGGATCGCCTTCTCCGTGTCGATGGGAGGATCGGGTTCCTTGGCTTTTGAGAGTCTCAGAAGTTGGCGGGCAATCCGCTCTTCGGCATCACGGAGGTTGGGAAGAAAGATCAGTTCCTCTCCGGCGATCTTCTCGGAGAGGATCCGCTCATCCTTGAGATGGCGCTCGAAGGCTTCGGCCACCACCGATTCATCGACTTCGAGGAGACGGGAAGCCCCTTCCAGTAGATCGCGGCGAGGCAGGGCGCAATGCCCCTCCGTCGTGGCCTGATCCAGGAGATGTTCGATGGCGGCGCGTGCCCTGAGCAGAGAGTCGGCCTCCAGTCCAAGTTTCTCGGCCACGCTGTCGGCGGAGTGGAACCCGATGCCGTGGATGTCACGGGCGAGACGGTAAGGATCGGCGCGGATGAGTTCGATCGCCTCGGCACCGTAGGACTTGTAGATACGCACGGCGCGGTTGGTTCCGAGGCCATGAGCATGTAGGAAGAGCATGATGTCGCGCACCACCTTCTGCTCGGCCCAGGCATCCTTGATCCTCTGCCTGCGCTCGCGACCGATGCCCTCGACTTCCTGAAGGCGCTTCGACTGGTTCTCGATGATGTCGAAGACCTTCTCTCCGAATTTCTTCACAAGCTTCGTTGCGTAGACGGGGCCGATCCCCTTGATCATCCCGCTTCCGAGATACTTCTCAATACCCTCGAGGGAAGTCGGCGGCTGGGTCTTAAGCCTGTGGGCCTTGAGTTGGATTCCGTGATCCCTGTCACGCTCCCAGCTCCCCTGGGCGGTCACCCACTCTCCAGGGGCCACGGAGGGAAGGCTGCCGAGGACGGCGACGGGTTCCTTCCGGCCCTGCACCTTCACCTTGAGAATGCAGAATCCGGTCTCCTCGTTATGGAAGGTGACACGCTCCACCTGCCCGCTGAGGGCGTCATCGGGCCCGCCGGGGACCGGCTCATTGTCCGGTTTTTTTCGGAAAGGTCGGCGCGGAGGCATGGTTGATCATGCCACGGGAATCCCTTGACGCCAATGCCTCACTCTCCGGTGACCATGGCCAGGACACGCTCTGCCTGCTTGAGGTGGAGTCCGAGGTGGAATCCCAACATGCAGTGCCACTTGTGGGCGTCAAAGGGGCCGAAGATCGGATGAGTGCGTTGGGCGGTTCCACGCAAGGAGGGCAAATCCGAGACCATGGACAGATAATCATAAACCGATTGCCGGAAATAACCGATCTGCTCGGACCCAGATACGCCCTTGGGAAGAACATCGGTCTTGGTGTTCATTAGCGCGGCGCCCCGGGGCTCCTTTCCGAGTGCCAGGGCCTTCACCATGGCGGCGATGCTTCGGTTCACGATCACGTTGTGTTCCAGGATCTGAAAGAACGACCACCCGCGCATTTCCGGATCCACGCCGATCATCGAAGGAACCGTCGCTTGTTCCATCCCCTTGCCGGCACCGAAGCGATCCGCCAACCTCAGGTAGGCGTCGGCATTACTCCGGATCATCCATGAGGCCTTTTCCCTGGAGGTAAGTAGAAACTTGGTTCTGATAACAGTCTTGATGATCGGATTGCTCACAGGCTTGGTTCTCTCTTCCTGAGTCCGCGAGTTCCAGATTAATCTGTTCTGCATGACCCTGCAGGAGCCCTCCTTTATCGATCTGTCCACGCCGACCGGCCCGATGCGCGTGCACCGTTTCCTGCCGCAGGAGGGAATGTGGCCCGCCGTGATCTTCTATTCCGAGATCTACCAGATGACCGGACCGATTCAGCGACTTGCGGCGAGACTTGCCTGCCAGGGATTCGAGGTGCTCGTCCTCGAGGTCTACCACGAGTACGAAGCGCCCGGCACGGTGCTGGCCTATGACAAGGAGGGGACGGATCGCGGGAACTTTCTGAAATTTGAGAAACCGGTCGCAGCTTTTGATTCCGATGCGAAGGCATTGATTGATTCCGTCACCGCGCGACCCGGGTATCGCTGGAAGGGTGTTGGAACGATCGGCTTCTGCCTTGGGGGACATCTCGCTTTCCGTGCGGCTTTGGATACGAGAGTCGCCGCTTCGGCCTGCTGGTATCCCACGGACATTCATTCCGCATCACTCGGCAAAGGAAAAAGCGACGATACGCTGGCCCGGAGCGGGGAGATCTCCGCGGAGTTGCTCCTGATCTGGGGCCGGCAGGACCCCCATGTACCCACCGAAGGGCGCCGCAAGATTTACGATCACCTCACCGAGACCGGGAGAAACTTCACCTGGCATGAGTTCAACGCCGCCCATGCCTTCGCCCGCGACGAGGGGCTTCGCTACGACGAGGCGGCGACGCGTCTTGGGTGGGAGATGACCGTGGAACTCTTCAAAAGGAAGCTGATCTAGGGAACCGCTGATAAAATCCCATGATGGCTACTGAAGACCATTTGCTGATTTTTTAACGGCACTTCTCTCCCGAGAAGAAGTGCCATCCCGCATCGGTATGGTGGATCATGCCTTAGGCATGCTTCTCCACGACTCTTTCCAGAGTCTTGGTCGAAGGCGCTAGTGCTAGGCAACACGTAGCTACGGGAGTGGCTTGGGTAGATTTGCCGCAGGCAAACCCGACAGAGCGAGCCGAGCGAACACTGAGTGAAGGGATGCACGATGAAGCCTGCGAAGCATTCCTAAGGACGTGGGCCTCGGGAGAGGCCGAGGCAAAGCGAGCGAGGCAATGCTTCTTTGCGGTCAGCAGATTATTTCAAATCGCTCTGCTCAACTTCGGAGTTCGGGTTCAATCAGCGATTTCCTAAAGGGAGATCAGGTTGATTGCTGTACGCAAAAGGACAAACTGAAGTCGCATTTTGGCAAAGTGATTCGTTATTCCGCCAAAAGAATACCCACAAGATCAAACCCCGAGCCCTCCCCTTACGCCTTCTTCGGACTCGTGGTTTTCGCTCCGATCGCGAGAACGTCCCGTCAGTTCACGTTCTTGGCTCCCTGATTTCCCAATTTTTCCAACTCAGGCAACCGCGAGTTCCAGGTCGGTCTGTCCCGGGAAGATCTCGAAGAGGATCGGGACTCCACCGAGTTCGGCAAGGAGGCGTCTGTTCCCCTCGCGGGCCAGATCATCCTTATCGGCGGGATGGTTGTTGAGGAGAATTCCCGCGCAAGTCAGTCCGCGTGCCCTGATGGACTCGAGGGTGAGCAGCGCATGATTGAGCGTCCCCAGTCTGTTGCGGACGACAAGCAGGACGGGAAGATTCATCTCCTTGGCTAGATCGGCGGCGTCATAGGTTGACGATAGCGGCACGAGCCATCCGCCGACTCCCTCCACGAGAAGGGAACGGTGGGTACTGCGAAGATGATGGAATGCCTGCATGACCTCGGCGGGGTTGAAGGTCCGCCCCTCCAGACGCGCGGCCTCGATCGGGGCGAGGGGAGCCTTGTAGGCGACGGGGGTGACTTCCTCGGATGAAAGTTCGTCGTCCGCCGCCGCACGGAGCGCCCCTGTGTCTCCCGGTTCCCCGCAGGAGACAGGCTTCATCGCAACGGTGTCGAATCCAGCCTTACGGAGACTGCGGGTGAGAAGGGCGGTGGCGAAGGTTTTTCCCGCATCGGTGTCGGTGCCGGTGATGAAGAAGTTCATGAGTAGGAAACAGGACTTTAGACTAAAGACTGTGAGGCTGGAGTTCTGAGTGTAGACGACAAAAGCTTAAAAATGAAATCTGATATCTAAAATAGAAACCGGCTCTTCGCTATTGGGAGTGGGGTAATGTTCCGGAAAAGACACGGAATGAGTTTCACGCAAAGGACGCAACCATCGCAAAGAGGGGTTCCGCGTTGCTGTGTTTTTACTGGCAGGGTAGTTGCAAGAACTTTCAAAAAACCCCCGTTCTTACCCCTTAAATAGTGCCGTGACGATGAAGGGCGCTCTCTTTGTTCATCCGCTCCCTCTATCAACAATCCTATCTCGTGACGACACTATTTAGGGGATCACCATTCTTTCTCCCTCTGCTTTTACTCCCACCTGGTGATATTCAACTCTGCACTGATTCGATTCTGGAGATTGCCTCCAGGTCCGTGTAAGGTGTTTTTCTAATGAACAAGCGCCTTCTCGATCCAGCTCTTCTGCCGATCCTTGTTAAGGTCGAGTCTGGGCAACGGCTCACCGGGGAGGAGGGGATGGCCCTGTATGCCTCGCGGGATCTGAACGGACTCGGCTATCTGGCCAATATCGTCCGAGATCGGAAGAACGGGAACGTGGCGACCTATGTCTTCAACCGTTACATCAATTACTCCAACATCTGCATCCTGAACTGCCAGTTCTGCGCCTTCAGCGCCAAGAAGCGTGACGATCATGCCTTCGAGATGGCCATTCCCGATGTCGCGGCCAAGACCAAGGAGGCATGGGACGGGGGAGCCACCGAGATCCACATGGTGGGGGGGCTTCATCCGACCCTTCCCGCTTCCTGGTATCTCGATCTGCTCAAGGCGATGAGGGAGGCCGCCCCTGGGATTCATCTGAAGGCCTTCACTGCCATCGAGATCCGGCATCTCGCCGATCGTGTCTTTAAGAAGCCGCTTCGTGAGACACTGGAAATCCTTCGGGAGGCGGGTCTCAATGCCCTCACCGGAGGAGGGGCTGAAATCTTTGATCCGGTCATCCGTGACACCATTTGCCGTGGCAAAGAGACAGGGGAGGAGTGGCTTGAGGTTCATCGAACCTGGCACCAGATGGGTCAGCGGAGTACCGCCACCATGCTCTACGGCCATGTCGAGAAAGCGGAACACCGCATCGACCACCTGCTCAAGCTCCGAGGGTTGCAGGATGAGACCCATGGATTCACCGCTTTCATTCCCTTCGCTTTTGTGCCGGAGACCACGGAACTGGCCCATATCCGACCAGCCTGCTCCACTGATGAACTGAAGAATCTGGCCATCTCTCGCCTGATGCTCGACAACTTCGACCACATCACCGGCTACTGGATCAGCCTCGGTCTACCGCTGGCCTCCATTGCCCTGAATTATGGGGTCGATGACCTGCACGGGACCATTCAGGAGGAGAAGATCTTCCACATGGCCGGAGCCAAAACCCCCCAGCAACAGACAGTCGCCGCCATGGAGAAGGCTATCCGAGAGGCGGGGAGGGAACCGATGCAGCGCGACACCTTCTACCGGAGGATCGAGTCAACTTCATCCAAAAAGGGAGCTTCAGCGGTGGCTGCCACGGTATGATTCCAAACGTACCTCGGGTCGGGTGCGTTCCCTACCTGAATGCTCGACCGCTTCTCGAGGGGCTTCCATTTCCGGTCAGAAAAATTGTTCCGGCGCAGCTCTATGATGTGTTTCGCGCAGGTGAGTTAGATGTGGCATTGCTTTCCTCGATTGATGTTATTTCCAAGGCTCATGCCCAGGTAGTTGATGGGGTCTCGATCGCCTCCAAGGGTGATGTCTATAGTGTGGTCATGGCCTACACCGGGGAGCTTCGAGAGGTGACTGAAGTAGCCCTTGACCCTGCTTCCCATACCTCAAACGCTCTCCTAAGAATTATCTTGGAAGAGTTTGTTGGAATTCAGCCGGAGTATGTCCAGTTAAAAGAGAGAAATCCAATTTCTACCCCGTCCTTGATGATCGGTGACAGGGCCATCTTATTCAGGAGGGAGGATCAAGAACATGGGGTTAAGTTTCTGGATCTAGGTGGAGAATGGTATCGTTATACTAATCTTCCGTTTATCTTTGCATTGTGGGAACTTGCAAAAGAAAATACTGAAAAAAAGTATATTTCAGATGCAATTAGAGCGGCTAAAATCAGGGGGCTCGGAGCCATTGAGGAGATCGCCTCTCGAGAAGCTGATCCTGACTTTTCCAGGATCTATTTACGCGAGCATATTCGCTACGAGCTTGGGGATGAGGAGAAGCGCGGGTTGGCCCTTTTTGGCGACTATCTACAAAAGTTAAATATCGCTAATAATAATACAAATAACGTAACTTACTATTGAACAATAGTAAGTTCTATTTCCGTGAAAACCGCTGATTCTTCATCCTTTATCCGTGGGCTAGGGATCCGGGATGCCATCGGTGTGAGCGTGGCCGGTATGGGGCCGACTTTGGCAATGAACCTGAATCCTCAGGAACCCTCCCAGCATGTTGGTCGGTTAACACCCCTGATCTTTCTCCTAAGCACGATTCTGGTTATCATGGTGGCCTGGTGCTTTGCGAGGCTTTCGAGGCTCTATCCCAATGCCGGCTCCGCTTTCGGCTTCGTCTCCGCCGTGATGGGGCCGAGGGCCGGGCTCATTGCCGGTTGGGCCATGCTGGGTGCCTATCTTTGTTTCGGCATGGTGGGGATCTCGGGGTTCGGTCTTTTCCGGGGTGATCTCGCCGCGAAGTTTCACCCGGCTCACCATCCTTCCGTCTTCTACTTTACCTTGGTGGGTGCCGTGCTTGTCGGCGTACTGAGCATCACTGCGGCGCGACGTGCCGCGATTGCACTTATCACCCTGGAGGGGGTGGCGGTGGCGGTGATGCTGACTCTTTCCGTGGCCGTGATCTGGCGGGTGCTCGGCGGCCATGGGCCGCAGGGTGATCCGCCTGTCAGAGACCTCTTCATTCCCTCGGCGGGTATCACCCTCCCTTCAATCGCCTTGGCGTTGTCCTTCGGATTTCTCTCGTTCGCGGGATTCGAGGAGGTGGCCACGATGGGTGAGGAAGTGAAGAACCCTTCCTTCACCATCCCGCGTGTGTTGATCGGCACGGTGATCGGGGGAGGGGTCGTCTACACCTTGGTGACGACGGCGGAAGTTCTCGGTTTTGGCACCGATCCTGCAGGCATGGCCCGCTTCGCGGCATCGCATTCCCTGCTTGGCGATCTGGGGGGAATCTATTTCGGATCATGGTGCGGCGATCTGCTTGATATCCTTGCCACTTTTTCCGCATTGGGTTGCGGCCTTGCCTCGGTCATGGGGGCTTCGCGCGTCCTCTTCGCCATGGTGCGCTCGATCGTGCCGACAAGTCGTCTGGCGCAACTCTCTGCGGGAGGATCATCCCCGGTGCTTGCATCGCTCTGCGTGATCGGAACGGCGTTTGCCGGCAATGCCGTGATGAGGTTCGTTTTTCAGGGCAGGGGTTCCGATCCCTTCTTCTGGTCATCCACCCTCTCGGTGCTGTCGCTGCTGGTAGCTTATTTCCTCGTGGTGGTCAGCGCGGGCATCTCACTTCTCCGGGATCCGATGAAAACAGGGCGCTGGAAAATCGTGATTCCGGCACTGGCTGCCTTGGCGATCGGCTACACACTTTGGGTGAGCGTCTATCCCGTCCAGCAGGGGGCCTTCGGGGTCATCCCTTGGATCGTGCTGGGATGGTGCCTGCTACCCGTGCTCGCAATGTTGATGGGAATGGGGCGGGGGAAGGATAAACGATGAAGGATTTAGAGGTTTTTAGACTGAAGGATAAAGACTGTCAGGGAAGCGAAGCGTTGAGGGGGCCATCACGGGTTCTTCAGTAATGTTCTCTTTTCTAGCCATCAGGCAGTTGAGTCTGTTAGACACGAGAGTTGTGAAGATTTCCCATCCTCAAATGTTGCTCCCCCTGATTGCGGGGGCCTTGATACTTCCCATTGCCGGTTGCAAGAAGGTGCCCGCACCCGCCGCGGTTCAGCCCCCGGTTCCGGTTACGATCGGTACTGTCGTCCAGAAGGACATGCCCAACCACAAGGAGTGGATCGGAAACCTTCAGGGCACCGTCACCTCGCTGGTGAAGCCGAATGTCGCCGGCAATATCATCCAGCGCTACTACACCGAGGGAAGCGTAGTGAAGCAGGGGGATCCGCTCTTCCAGATCGATCCTGCCCCATTCCAGGCCGATCTCGACCGTGCGAAGGCCGATCTCGCCACCGCTATCGCCCAGGAGACCAAGGTCCAGCAGGATTTCGTCCGTGCCCAGAACCTGCTTGCCGGCAAGGTCATCAGCGTCCAGGAGTTCCAGAACCAGCAGCAGAATTACCAGGCGATGGTCGCCCAGGTGGCGTCCAAACAGGCCGCCGTCCAGTCATCGCAGGTCAATCTCGACTTCACCAAGGTGGTTGCCCCGATCGACGGCATGGCCGGACTCGCCAACTACGAGGTTGGAACCTATGTGAGTGCCTCATCGACCCAACCGCTCACCACGATCGTCGCCATTGATCCGATCAAGGTGGTGTTTCAGGTCGGGCAGGACGACTACCTTAGCCTGATCGCCGGAAGCCTCAAGAACCCCTCCACTGCTGACGAGCAGAGGAAGGAGGATCGGGAGGCCGGCATGCAGATGGTGCTCTCCGACGGGACCCTCTACCCGCAGAAGGGAACCTTCCGTGCGGTCAACAACCAGATCAGCACCCAGACAGGATCGATTACCGTGGAGGGAAATTTCCCGAATCCCGGCACACTCCTTCGACCCGGTCTCTTCGCCAGGGTGCAGGCGACTGTGGGAGTTCAGAAGGATGCCCTCGTGGTGCCGCTTGACTCCGTCATCACGATCCAGAACCTCCATCAACTCGCTGTAGTGGGTCCCGACAACAAGGTGTCGATCCGCAATGTAAACGTCAGCTTCATGACCCGTGAGGAGGCCGTGATCATCTCCGGTGTCTCCAAGGGTGAAAAGATCGTCGTCCAGGGCATCCAGAAGGTGACCGAGGGTTGCACGGTGATGCCATTACCTGCGGCCGCCACCACATCCACCCCCCCACCTGTCCCGGAACAGGGTGCCTCCAAAACCATCCCGGCGGCCTCCTCTGCCAATCCCAAGTCCTCCGCCGGAGCCGCGGCCAAGAAGTAACCCGCCTTACCCGGCACCCAGCACCAGCCCGTCATGGCGAAATTCTTCATCAACCGGCCCATCGTGGCCATGGTTATCGCGATCATCACGGTGATCCTCGGTGTGGTCTGTCTGCTGGGCCTTCCCGTCTCCCAGTTCCCGAACATCGTCCCGCCCCAGATCCAGGTGGCCGCCACCTATCCCGGCGCCGACGCGGTGACGGTGAAGCAGGCGGTTGCGACCCCGATCGAGCAGCAGGTCAACGGCGTCGACAACATGCAGTACATGTACTCCCTGAACTCCAGTTCGGGGCAGTCGCAGCTCAACGTCATCTTCGCCAATAACACGGTCCCTACCACCGACCAGATCCTGACCCAGATCCGTCAGGCGCAGGCACAGTCCCAGCTTCCCCAGCAGGTGGTTCAGCAGGGCATCAACGTCATCAAGACGTCTCCCTCTCCCCTGATCTGCTTCGCCCTCTATACCGACGACGATCGCTACGACTCGGTCTTCCTGGCCAACTACGCCTACGTCAACATCGTCAATCCGCTCACCCGTCTCACGGGCATCGCGAGCGTCACGGTCTTCGGAGCGGGGACCTACGCGATGCGCCTCTGGCTTGATCCGGCCAAGCTCGCCAACTTCAACATCACGACCCAGGAGGTCTACGACGCGGTCAACCAGCAGAACACGGTCAATCCCTCCGGACAGACCGGGGCGGAGCCGGTTCCTCCCGGCCAGCAGATGACCTTCACCGTCCGTGCGCCGGGCCGTCTCATCACCGAGGAGGAATTCGCCAACATTGTCATCCGCGCTGACAAGAACGGATCGGTCGTGAAGGTGAAGGATGTCGCCCGCGTCGAACTCGGTGCCCAGACCTACAACCTTGCCGGCCGCTTCAATGGTCACCCCGCCGCGATCGTCGCGGTCTACCAGCTCCCCGGCAGCAATGCGCTCCAGGTCGCCGACATGGCCCGCAAGCTGATGAACTCCTACGTCCCGACCTTCCCGGCCGGACTCAAGATGAAGACGGCC
This sequence comes from Spartobacteria bacterium, assembly GCA_947482345.1. Lineage (GTDB taxonomy): Bacteria > Verrucomicrobiota > Verrucomicrobiia > Chthoniobacterales > UBA6821 > UBA6821. The sequence goes on along the minus strand of CANKJN010000015.1, from coordinate 14,949 downwards.
CTCGACACCACGCTGGCCGTGACGGCCAGCATGGACGACATCAAGAAGACGCTCGTCGAGGCGATGATCCTCGTGCTGATCGTGGTCTTTGTCTTCCTTCAGAACTGGCGCGCGACCCTGATCCCCGCCCTCGCCGTGCCTGTCTCGCTGGTGGGCACCTTCGCCCTCTTCCCTCTCTTCGGTTTCTCGCTGAACACGCTCTCCCTCTTCGGTCTCGTGCTGGCGATCGGTCTGGTCGTCGACGACGCCATCGTCGTGGTCGAGGCGATCGAGCACCACATCGAGGAGGGCCTCCCGCCGAAGGAGGCTGCCGCCAAGGCGATGGAGCAAGTGACCGGCCCGCTCGTGGCCACGGCACTCATCCTCTCCGCCGTCTTCATCCCGACGGTCTTCCTGCCCGGCATCACCGGCGGACTCTACCAGCAGTTCGCCCTGACGATCTCGATCTCTGTCATCATCTCGACTTTCAACGCCTTGAGCCTCAGCCCCGCCCTGGGGGCCATGCTCCTGCGTCCGCGCAAGGAGGTGGGGGGACCCCTCGGAGCCTTCTATCGCGGGTTCAACCGGATCTTCGACGCAGGGCGGAACAAATACCTCGGCACCTGCCGCTTCCTCCTGCGCAAGACCTTTGTGACAGGTCTCCTGCTCGCGGGCATGGTCGCCCTCTCGGGATTCTTTGGATCAAAGCTCCCGGGTTCCTTCGTGCCGGAAGAGGACAACGGCTACCTCTACGCCTTCTCCCAGCTCCCTAACGCCTCCTCCCAGCAGAGGACGGACGCGGTTTCCAAGCAGGTTGCCGACATCGTCAGTAAGATCCCGGGCGTCGAGCATGTCACGACCATCGTCGGCTTCAACCTCCTCTCCGGCGTCCAGAACACCTACAGCGCCTTCTACTTCATCACGCTCAAGCCGTGGGAAGAGCGTACCAAGCCGGGTGAGGATGCCTTCGGTCTCCTTCGGACCATCAACCAGAAGATCGCCCCCTTTCCCGGAGCGATCAACTTCGCCTTCCCGCCGCCGGCGATCCCGGGCATCGGAACATCGGGCGGCACGACCTTCATCCTCGAGGACCGTCTCGGCACCGACCCGAACTTCCTGCCGACCAATACGGCCAAGTTCATGGAGGCGATCAAGAAGCGTCCGGAGGTCGGTTCGGTCACGACGACCTATCTCCCCTCCGTGCCGCAGATCTCGATGACCATCGATCCGGCCATGTGCCTGATGCTCGGTGTTGACCTCCACGAGGCGTACTCCACACTCCAGGCCTTCCTGGGAGGAATCCCGGTGAATTACTTCAACAGATTCAACCTGCAGTACTACTGCTACATCCAGGCGGAGGGGGCGGCCCGCACCGATCCGAAGGGGGCATCCCTCTTCTACGTGCGCAACAAGAACGGCGATCCGGTGCCGCTCTCAAGCCTCCTGCAGGTAAAGCAGATCACTGGTCCCGAATTCGTGATGCGCTTCAACATGTATGACTGCGCCCAGATCAACATCAACGGCGCCCCCGGCGTGAGCACCGGCCAGGTGATGAAGGCGCTCGAGGAGACCTTCAAGACGACAATGCCCCCCGGTATGGGCTTCGACTACTTCGGGATGTCCTTCGAGGAGAAGCAGGCGGCAGAGGGGATTCCTCCAGCGGCGATCTTCGCCCTCTCGCTCCTCTTTGTCTTCCTGATTCTGGCGGCACAGTACGAGAGTTGGTCGCTCCCGATGAGCGTGCTCTTCTGCACGCCGATCGCTGTCTTCGGTGCGGTGGCGATGCTCTTTGTCCGCAAGATGGACAACGACGTCTACGCCCAAATCGGACTCATCATGCTCATCGGCCTGGCGGCCAAGAACGCCATCCTGATCGTGGAATTTGCCAAGGAGGAGGTGGAGAAGGGACGTCCCGTCATGGATGCGGCGCTCGATGCCGCCAAGCTCAGACTGAGGCCCATCCTCATGACCGCCTTCGCCTTCATCCTAGGTTGTGTGCCGTTGGCGATCGCCACCGGATCGGGTGCCGTTTCCCGTAGGATCCTAGGCTCGACCGTCGTGGGAGGAATGCTCGCCTCGACCCTGATCGCCATCTTCATCGTCCCGGTCTGCTTCAAATGGTTCGAGAAGGGGAAGGCTGGAGGCGGTGAAAAGTTAAAAAGTTAAAAAGTTAAAAAGTTACAAGGTTACAAGGTTACAAGGTTCGAAAGCGTTTCCCACGTTTCCACTTTTTAACGCTTCAACATTTTAACTTTATAACTCCGGTTGCTGTCACTGCTGGGCTTTTGATACTTGTCACAAGCCCACGCTGAGGGTATGACAGAGTCGTATGGACACCAATAACTCCTCCCCCATCCCCACGTTTCCTATTCCTGCCGTTTCCCGCGGTTGGGCCATTGCCGGAGGCATCGCCATGATGCTCCTCGGTTTCTTCGCGCTCACCTACGAGATCATCACCACTGCGGCCGTGGCCACTTTCATCGGAATCATCCTGATGATCGGATGCGCCTTCCAGTTGATGAAGGTCTTCACCATCGGAAGTTGGAAGAGCCATCTCTGGTATGCCGCCGTGGCCATAGCCTACGGTGTCGCAGGGTATGTCTTTATCGCCCATCCTTTCCAGGCTGCGATCGCCTTCACCCTGTTTCTTGGATGGGCTATCCTGATTGGTGGCATTTTCCGTGCGGTTTTTGCCTTTCGGATCCGTCATCACAGGGGAGCCGGTTGGGTTCTCTTCAGTGCTGCCATCTCCATCGTGCTGGGTGGCATGATCATTTCCCAGTGGCCGGCCACCGGTCTCTACATCCTTGGGCTCTTCCTGGGGATCGAACTGATCTTTGCCGGTGTGGGTTGGCTGGGGCTCGGTCTCTCCTCCGAGAAGTAGACCTGATCTCCCCCTCGAGTTTCACCACCAAGGAGCCGGGCTTTTGGAAAGCGCTTAGCGCTTCACTAAGGAAGCTCTGATTAAATCCCATGAAGGCCGCTGAAGTCATTTGCTGATTTTTGAAGGCGCGAGCGCTGGGCTATACCCGCAGCGGTTTCGCCCGAGCGAGCAACGCCACAAAAATCGACAAATGGCTTCAGCCCTTTGGGTTGCGGAGATCCAAGCCAAAGGCCACAAAGCCTTTGGCTTCGTGGCGTGGCACGGGGGCCAGCTGTGTAGGCTTGGCGCTTACAGCCCACTGCGGGGATGCTCGCGCCAAGCCGCCTTGCCCGTGGCCCATAGCTTGCCCGGTCGTTGCTTCGCATCCGCTACGGCTTTCCGCAACGGCCTCTATGTGATTAAATCAGCGCTTCCCTAAGCCCGGCTCTTTTTTTGGGTCGTTTCGCGAGGGGAGGTTTGGCTTGAGCCCCTCCTTGACGATGGTGTCCCTCCTTCTCTAGCGTTCATCTTTCGGATGAGAGATTCAGGATCCATTTTTTCGCTGCGAAGGTCATTCTTCAGCGCGCTTTCCGCGGCTGTGCTTGCCGCTTTCGCTTCCGCTCTGCATGCCGAGTCGGAGGGGTTGGTGAAGTCACAGCCCATCACCAACAACCTGATTCCCGAGGGAGGCACCGCCGATCAACTTGCCGCCGCCGATGGGTTTGCCGATTCCGGGGATCTCGACAAGGCGATCAGCACGTACCGTTACATTGCCAAGAGCGCTCCGGGCTCCAAGGAGGCTCCCTCGGCCCAATACCGGTTGGCCAAGCAACTCAATAACAAGGGGGAGTTCGAGTCCGCCTTCAAGGAGTACCAGAACCTGCTCAAGAAGTATCCGCAGACACCCGACTTCGAGCAGTCGGTCGCCGACCAGATCGAGATTGCCAATGCTTTCCTCAAGGGCCGCCGGGTCAAGATGCTCGGGCTACGCCTGATGCCCTCGATGGAGAAGGCCGAGGAGATGTACACGGCGATCCTCAAGTCCGCTCCCTACAGCAAGCACGCCCCGGTCACCCAGTTCAACCTCGGCCTGGCACTTGAGAAGCAGGGCAAGGCCAAGGAGGCGATCGCCGCCTACCAGCGGGTGCTCGACAAGTATCCCAACAGCAGTGCATGCGCCTCGGCTTCCTATCAGATCGGCTATGTCTACCAGCGTCTCGGCATGACCGGAAAATCCCAGGATCTTTCAGCTCTCAAGGAAGCCCAGAATAACTACCAGGATTTCCTCCTTCAGTACCCGAACAGCGAGAAGGTGCCCCAGGCCGGTGAGAACATGAAGAAGATGGTTTCCAGGGAATCGGCCGACACGCTACGCATCGCCCGATTCTACGACTTCAACAAGGACTACAAGGCGGCTTCCATCTACTACAACGATGTGCTTCGACGTTTCCCGCAAAGTGAGGAATCAACCGCCGCCAAGACCCGCATCGATGAGCTCAAGGCACTCTACGGCGAGGATTCCCTCCGTGTCGGACAGGAGCGCCCCGAGACCGGTGAGCGACTCGCCGAGCGCCGCCGCATGCAGGCCCAGATCGAGACCACGGCACTGGCCAATTACGACGGGCCGCCTAAGAAGCAGATCGTCGGCGAAGAAGCCCCGCTTCCGCGCCCCCAGATGAAGGGTGACATGAGGGATGCCCAGCCGATCCCGCTACAGGAGCCTCCTGCCGTGTCGCCGGCTCAGAAGACCCCTCTCACCCCCTGATGACGATGAAGAAATTTCTCCTCCTGATTCCACTTCTCCTCTCCCTCGGGGGGTGCGGATATCATCTCGGTGAGATCAAGCCGACGCCGATGCGCCGCGTCACCACGATCGCGGTCAACACGTTCACCAACAAGACCCTCCTGCCCCGGGTCGAGGCGCAGACCGCCGATGCCGTGGTGAAGCAGTTCCAGCAGGACGGAACCTACCGGATCGAGTCCGCCGACCGGGCCGATGCCATCGTGGAGGGATCCATCGAGTCGGTGCAGCGCCAGCCGATGCGCGTCTTCGCCAGCAATGTGCTGCAGACCTCTGAGTTCGAGCTGACGCTGATCGTGAAATACCGCGTCATCGACCGGATCACTGGAGCCGTCCTGATGGAGGGCCGGGCTGTCGGCGTGACCCCGTTCTTCACCGAGACCGACCGTGTGAATTCGGACCTCGTGACCAACCAGAACATGAATTACCCGATCGCCGCCCAACGCATGGCCGAGAAGCTTGTGAGCAAGGTCGCGGAGGGATGGTAGGCCGAAAAGGCTGAAGGCTGAAGGTTGAAGGCTGAAGGGTTGCAATCCGAGCAGGGGAAGCTGAATCCCCCCCTGACCCTGATCTGCACGCCGATCGGGAATCTCGGTGACCTGACCATTCGGGCGGCCGATGCCCTGAGGAGCTGTGACGGTGTGATTGCCGAGGACACGCGCCGTGCCTCGCAGTTGCTGGCCCATCTTGATGTGAGGAAACCGCTCGTCAGTTTCCACGAGCACAATGAGGAGCGGCGCCTTCCCGAGATCCTGGCCCGATTGAGGGGAGGGGAGCGCCTGGCGCTGGTGACCGATGCCGGCACCCCCTCGGTGAGCGACCCAGGGTTCCGCCTGGTGCGCGCCTGTGTGGCCGAAGGCATCGGCTACACGGTGTTGCCGGGAGCGAGCGCCGTGACCACGGCCCTTGTGGGCAGCGGGCTCCCCCCGGTTCCTTTCTTCTTCGGCGGTTTCCTGCCCTCATCCGGTTCGGGAAGGCGTTCGGAGCTCCGCAAGGGGACTGCTCTGGGGATGACGGTGATCTACTTCGAGTCACCCCACCGCTTGCTCGACTGCCTTGCCGATCTCGCCGCCATCGCCCCCGAATGCATAGTCTGTGTTTCGAGGGAACTGACGAAAATTCACGAGGAATACCGTCACGGCAGACCCGTGGAGTTGGCGGCGCACTACGGGGTGAATCCTCCCCGTGGAGAAATCACCCTGGTGATCGATCCCATGGCCGGAAAAGCCGCGGAGAGAAAGTCAGCGAAGGACTACTCGGAGAAGACTCCCATCCCGCGGAACTTGGCATAGCGCTCCTCAAGCAGTTGCTCGAGTGGGATGGCGTTCAGGGTCTCGATGGCGGAGGCGATGGTCGATGTGAGGGTGTCGGCCATGGTTGCCGGATCACGGTGAGCCCCTCCTGTCGGTTCATGGACCACTCCATCGATGAGACCGAGTTCCTGGAGATTGTCGGCGGTGAGCTTGAGTGCCGCCGCGGCCTCGGGGGCGTGCTTGCGGTGCTTCCATAGGATGGCGGCGCATCCCTCGGGGGAAATAACCGAGTAGTAGGCGTTCTCGAGCATGAGAACGCGGTCGGCCACGCCGATGCCGAGCGCTCCGCCGCTGCCCCCCTCGCCGATGACGACGGCGATGATGCGGGCCTTGAGTGCCATCATTTCACGCAGATTCACGGCAATCGCCTCGGCGATGTGACGTTCCTCGGCGCCGACGCCCGGATAGGCGCCCGGAGTGTCGATGATGCAGACGACGGGCAGGTCAAACTTCTCCGCCATGCGCATGAGGCGCAGCGCCTTGCGGTATCCCTCGGGATGGGGGCTGCCAAAGTTGCGCAGAACATTCTCCTTCACGTCGCGGCCCTTCTGCTGGCCGATGATGACGCAGCGGTGTCCCCCGATGCGGCCGATGCCTGCGGGCATCGCCTTGTCATCACCGAAGAGGCGGTCTCCGTGGAGTTCGACAAAGTCGGTGACGCAGGAGGCGACGTAGTCCAGGAAGTAGGGGCGGGCGGGATGGCGGGCGATCTGAACGCGCTGCCAGGGGGTCAGGTTGCCGTAGAGTGCCTTGCGTTCCTTCTCAAGATCCTCCCTTGCGGCCTTCAGGAGGGGGTCCTCGGAGGGGCGTCGTTCGGCAAGTTCCGCGACGCGGCGTTCGAAGTCGGCGATGGGGAGTTCAAAGTCGAGCGGTTGGACATTCATGATAGGGAGTGGTTTGTGAAGAGTGGCTTTTGAGTAACAGGGGAGGGTTCGGATTAAAAAAAGGGATCAGTGGATGATGACGGGCATACTCCGGGAGACGAGGGCAAAAATCTCCTGCAAGTCGGGTCCGGAAAGCACATACCCACTTGGCATCGGTGGGGGCATCGGTGGGGCTGTCGGGGCTGGGGTGGCAACGGTTGCAGTCGCGGCATTGGTTCCTCCCTGTTCTGTGGGGGAGGTTGCCGGCTGGGGGGCGGCCTCTGCAGGCACGGCAGGTGTTGCAGGTAGCTCAGGGGCAGCGATGATCGAAGGGGCCTGGGCGATCAGGATGATCTTCTCGCTTGAGGCATAGGCCTTGTCTCCGAAGGCCACCCTCTTCGTTCCAGCCATTGCCGACTTATCGAGGACCTTGGTGGTGATGTTGGCAGGGGTGGCCGGTGCCGGCGGTGCGGAGAGAAGGAGGTATTCCTTGAGGTAGGTGCCGTTGTTAAGGAGCGTGAGGCTCTTGGCGGCACGGTCCAGTTCGAGAGTCAGCTTAAGCTCGGGAATGACGAGCTGCTGTCCGATCTGGAGGTTGATGCCGGGGAGTTGGTTGGCCTTCTGGATCAGTTCCGCGTTGGAGTGATGCTTGGTGGCGATCTTCGCAAGGGAATCCCCCTTCACCACGGTGTAGCTAATCAGCGACTGGTTCTCGTCGGGATTAAAGAAGAGGGCCATGTTGGCCGCTCCCAACATTCTGCGTCCTTCGGCAAGGAGAGGGGACTTGGGGTTTGCGGCGATCCAGTCATTCCATCCGTCCCGTACCGAGGGGGTGTTCCCTGATGCCTGGAGCTTCCTGAGCCGCTCGAATTCGGGAATCGCGGGATCCGGCGTCGCCGTCGGGGCGGGAGCAGCGGCGGCTGCGGCCTTTTCCCTTCGTTCAGCACTGTTGGGTTTGATGAAGAGGATGTAGCCGAAGTACCCGGCTGATCCGAAGATCAGGGATCCCAGAATCAGAAGGGTAAGATATTTGAAGGTTCTCATCGTTTGTTTTTTTCAGAGGAGTCCGCGGCGCTTCCATTCCGCAACGTTGGGACCGGCGGATCGCTGGATCAGATCCATGGTGAACTTCATGAGGCAGACCTCCCAGGCATCGTCGATTCCCTCGATCAGGGCATCGATCGGATCACCATCGCGACGGATTTCCCCTTCAATTCGGTGCAGCAGTTCTTCCTTGGGTTCCCGGAGCAGCTGCTCCGAAAGGTCGGTCTTCCTGAGGGAGAAACCGTAGCGCAGGATATGAAAATCCTTCTGCTCCTCCATCCATCCGGCGAATTCCCTGGCCCTCTCCCCGAATCCCTCCAGCAGCATCCGGCTCACATACTGTGGTGCCAGAATCCTGGGACGCTCTGCATGGATCATTCCCTTGCGAAGGCGGACCGATCCGATCTCATCCATCGGTTCGGTCACTAGACGGAATCGGAAGCTGGTCTGCCCGTAGGTTTCGATCGCATTGGCCGGAGCCACCACGACGCGGGTATTCTCCATGGCATAGTTAAAGTCGTCCGCTTTGATCATCACTTGATAAGGAGACTCTAGGGAGGATGAGGCGAAAGGTCAACGCGCCCCCCGCTCGGCCAACGGATTCGGTCGGTGCGCCCGCCGGTTTGACAGAGCGCCGGTTTCGGGTTTCCATTAGGTGATGAAACGCTCCCTTGCCCTGATCACCCTTCCCCTGCTCCTCCTCGGAGGATGCGCGACCTCTCCCTTCCATACCACCTACGACCAGCCGGCCTATAAGCCGAAGTATCCCTCCAAGGTCGTCGTCAAGGTCTCCCTCGACAAGCAGATGGTCTACGTCATGGAGGGGAACAGGCCACTGCTGGTGACCGCCGCCTGCGTGGGTATGCCTTCCAAGCCGACCCCCAAGGGCAACCTCTGCGTGACCCGCAAGGAGCGCAACAAGCGTTCCGGAAGCTACGGGTTCGCCGTGCTCAAGGATGCAATCCTTCCCTGCGAGGCTGGTAGCTGCAAGGGGCGCTACGTCGGCTACCCGATGCCCTATTGGGTCGAGTTCGCTCCCGGTTACGGCTTCCATCAGGGATGGGTCTGGCCGAGTCCCAAGACCCACGGCTGTATCCGACTTCACGCCAACGATGCCGGGGATTTCTTCGAGATCGTGAAGGTCGGCACCCCGGTCAAGATCGCCTCCTCCCAACCGGAAGATGCCACGCTCGGTGCCAAGACACCACGCCCCCAGGATTACAACGACCCCGATCTTCCGAACGGCGAGATGACCTCGCCCAGCTACTTCCAGAGGATCAAGGCCGCTGTCCTTCAGTAACGGCGTGACGGTCACTCCTCCAACCGCTCCTAAAGTGAACCTCCGGACCCCGGAGGTGATGGAGTTGGTGCAGGAGCAGGTCGAGCACCACTACCACAGCAGTCTGGTAGAGCGTGTCCGGGCCGAGGGAGGTGTTCTAGTTGCCGCGCAGACGACCATCCGACTCGCCAGGCAGTTCGGCTTTTGCTACGGCGTCGAGCGGGCCATCGACCTGGCCTATGCGGCCCGCAAGGTCTTTCCCGATGCCCGCCTCTTCCTTATCGGGGAGATCATCCACAACCCCGAGGTCAACGCCCAGATCGCCGCCCTCGGGATCCGCAATCTCCTGGATGCCTCCGGACGCCCCCATGTCGAGGACCTCGGCCCAGAGGATGTGGTGATAGTACCCGCATTCGGCGCGACCGTGCCGCTCGTCGAGGAGATCAAGCAGCATGGATGCCGAATCGTCGACACCACCTGTGGGGATGTCATGAGCGTTTGGAAGAGGGTCCGCCAGAATGCCTCCGAGGAGGTCACCTCCATCATCCATGGCAAGGCCTCCCACGAGGAGACCCTTGCCACCGCTTCCCGTGCCCTCGGGAAGGGCAACGGCCGCTACCTGATCGTGCTGAACCTTGAGGAGGCCGCCCGGGTCCGCGACTTCATTGCGGGAACCGTGACAAGGGAGGAATTCCTAAGAGAGTTTGCCGGAAGATTTTCCGAGGGATTCGATCCGGATCTTCATCTCCAACGCATCGGAGTCGCCAACCAGACCACCATGCTCCGGGAGGAGACCGAGGCCGTCCAGAATCTCCTCCGAGAGGCGATCATCGCCAGGGATGGTGATGCCTCGAACTTTCGCCTCTTCGACACGATCTGCGGCGCCACGCAGGAGAGGCAGGATGCCCTCAAGTCGCTCCTCAACGCTCCATTGGATCTGCTTCTCGTCGTCGGAGGCTACAACAGCTCCAACACCACGCATCTCGCCGAAATGGGAGAGCAGAAAGTGCCGACCTACTTCATCCGAAACCAGGAGTGCCTGGAGTCACCGGAACTGATCCGGCATTTCGATCTCCACGGAAAGGAGGAGGTTTCCTCCCGGACCAACTGGTTGCCTGTCGCCGGAAAAGAGGCTCAGATCGGGATCACCGCAGGGGCATCCTGCCCGAATAACCTGATCGAGGAAGTGATTTTAAGAGTCCTTTCCCTGCGCAGGGAGGAGTTGCCGGAAGCTTAGGGAATCGCTGATTAAGTCTCATAGAGGCCCCAGTCGTTGTTAAGGTTTCATCCTTTGTATATATTTCCATTCCTTGGTGACGCGGGGCTCTTGCCTGCGTAAGATCTTTTTCTTATGGAAAAACAACGCTTCGACGGACTGGGTCTCTCACCTGAAATTCTCAAGGCGGTGGCCCAGCTCGGATTCGAAGAGGCCACCCCGATCCAGTCTGCGGCCATTCCGGTTCTTCTTGCCGGAGGCGATCTGGTCGGCCAGTCACAGACCGGATCCGGAAAAACGGCGGCTTTCTCCATTCCCGCCATCGAAAAGGTTGATCCTGCCAGCAAGGCCGTCCAGGTGCTCATCCTCTGCCCTACCCGAGAACTCGCCGAGCAGGTGGCCGATGAGGTGCACCAGCTCACCGCCTTCAAGCGTTCCATTCATTCTGTTCCCATCTACGGCGGCGCGTCCTACGAGCGCCAGCTCTTTGAGCTCAGGAAAGGAGTTCAGATCGTCATCGGTACCCCGGGGCGCATCATCGACCATCTCGAACGCGGCACCCTCAAGCTCGATCAGCTCAAGGTTGCCATCCTCGACGAGGCAGACCGGATGCTCGACATGGGCTTCCGCGACGACATCCAGAGGATCCTCGATGCGACTCCGGAGGAACGTCAGACCGTCTTTTTTTCAGCCACCCTCTCCCGCCAGATCAAGGAGCTGATCAACCGCTACTCCCGCGATCCGCAGACAGTTGCCATCGAACGGAAGGACGTAACTGCCCCCGCAATCGATCAATGGTTCTACGAGATTCCTCCGCGAGGGAAGACTCAGTCACTGATTCGCCTGGTCGACTTTCACGGATTCCGCCTCGGCATCATCTTCTGCAATACCCAGCGCATGGTGGACGAACTGGCCGATGCCCTGCTGGCGCAGGGATTCTCGGCAGACCGTCTCCACGGTGGCATCACCCAGGCCCAGCGCACCCGCGTGATGAACAAGTTCAAGAACTCGGAGTTCGAGTTCCTCGTGGCGACCGACGTGGCGGCTCGAGGCATCGATGTCGATGACCTAGAGGTCGTCATCAACTACGACCTGCCGCATGATCCCGAGGACTATGTGCACCGGATCGGTCGCACTGGTCGTGCTGGACGCAAGGGAATGGCCGCTACCTTCGTGAGCGGTCGCGACATCTATAAGATCCAGTATCTTGAGAAGTTTACCCATTCCCGCATTCGTCGCGGAGTGATTCCGACCCCTTCCGAGGTAGAGGGAAAGCGTTCCGAGGTTCTCTTCGTCAAGGTGCGTGACATGCTCGCCTCCGGGAAGTTCTCCGACCAGACCCAGTTCACCGACCGTCTCATGGAGGAGGGGTTCCAGGCCACCGAGGTCTGCTCCGCCCTTTTCTCAATGCTGCTCGGCCAGGTGGGGACTCCAGAACCCTCAAGCGCCCCGAAGGCGGCGCCGCTGCCCGTCGAGATCCCGATGGATGAGGGATTTGCCCAGCCCAAGGGCTTTAAGAAGAAGCCACCCTTTGTCCCCAAGTCTCCCGCTCAAGGAAAGCCTGCGTTCAAGACGGGCTTTAAACCCGGCTTCAAAAAGAACTTCGATCAAGGAAACCAAGGTGGTGCCGGTACTTCCGGTAAACCGGGGAAGTTTTCCAAGGGATTCAAGAAAGACCGAGGGCCGAGGTAATGACCAGAGGTTGATAGACTGAAGGCTGAAGGCTGTTAGGTTCCGAAGCAAAACGCTCCTGACCACAAGTTGGGGTGCTGAGATTGCTATTCAATTCCTGATTTCTTGCGTTCAGGTTAAATCAGTTTCATCAGAATCCTCCGTGAACAGAGTCTTCCAGATATTCTCCCTCTTACTTCTGAGTGCGCGCCTCCATGCCGAGGTCACGATGCCGGCGATTTTCGGCGACCACATGGTGCTCCAGCAGGGGATGACCCTGCCTGTCTGGGGATCTGCCGCGCCTGGCGAGCGTGTCTCCGTTTCCTATGCCGACCGCCATGGCGAGACCGTTGCCGATGCCACGGGACGCTGGCGCGTCACGCTTCGGCCGATCCCTTATTCCACGGGCGCCGGGATCATGGTCATCAACGGTTCCAATCGGATCGAGTTCCGCGATGTCATCATCGGGGATGTCTGGATCTGCGCGGGTGAGGGGAACATGGCCTTTCCGCTCTCCGAGGCGACGGGCGGGAAGCAGGCTGCCGCGCTCTCCGACCGTGGACTGCGATGCTTCACCCCGACATCGCGCGCCTCCTCGCGACCTGATGCCAAAGGATCGGGGCATTGGGTCGTCTGCGATCCCGAAACGGCGCCTTCCTTCCCGGCTGTCGGGTTCTTCTTTGCGCGTGATTTGAGAGCCTCCCGCCAGATCCCCGTCGGAATGATCAACTGCTCCACCGCTGATCCCGCTCCCATCTTCTCCTGGATGAGCCCCCGTGCCTCGCAGGGGATTGCGGGAATGCGTGGGAAACCACGGACTCCACCTGGGGTGCATTTCAACGGAATGATCGCGCCGATCCTCCCCTACGCGATCACGGGAGCCATCTGGTATCAGGGGGAGTCGGACGAAGGCAAGGGAGCGATCCCCTACCGCATCCTGCTCCCAAGACTCATTCGTGATTGGCGCGAGAAGTGGAAGCAGGGACCATACCCCTTTTTCATCGTCTCCCAGGCGGGGTTCGGTGCCGAGGAGGGCCCCGCAGTCGAGCCCATGTTTTCTGACGACGGAACCCATCGCCGTGCGTTGCCCTGGCTTCGTGAGGGTGTTGCAAGTGTCACTACGCTTCCCTTCACGGGAATCGCCATTGCAACGGATCTCGGTCTTCCTGATGACCGTTATCCTCCCGACAAGCTCGATCTGGGACGGCGCCTGGCACTTCTTGCCCGTCACCGCGTCTATGGTGAGGAGATTCCCGATTCCGGGCCCCTTTTCCAATCGATGAAGATCGAGGGGAACAAGGTTCGCGTCACTTTCAAGAGTCAGGGTGGGGGACTTGCCACGGGCATTTCCCCGGCGATGGCTGAGGGTGCCAATGGTATCGGAACGCGCCTCACGACCTCGCTCAAGGGATTCGCCGTTGCGGGTGAAAACCGCAAATGGTTTCCGGCGACTGCGAGGATCGATGGAAATGATGTCATCCTATCCAGCGATGCGGTGCTTCATCCCGTGGCGGTTCGTTACAACTGGAGGGGCTTCCCCGTTGGGAATCTCTACAACAAAGCGGGCCTCCCTGCCCCTCCCTTCCGGAGCGATACGGATCAACCGGAGTGACTGCAGGGAGGGTGTTGGCTGTTGGGCTCTTCGGGTCTCTTGTAATCCCTTCACTTTCTAACCTTTTGACTATCCCACTTTAGCCGCGAGTTTTTTGCATCCTCATCTCTCGACATACCAGGACTGCTTTGGCAGAAAGGATCCATGGGAATGCCCTATCTCCTCCTGGCGTTGTTGCTGCCGGTCGCCGCACTGCATGCATCCGGAGCGGGCAAGGGGCATGCGGCTCAGACACCATCCGCCACCCCTTCTTCCGAGGTTATCAATCAACCTCTCTCGGCATTCGAGTTGAAGGGTACGCAAAGGGAGATTTTCCGGCGCGTGCTTCAGGCCCGCCTCTATCATCAGGGGATCTGGACACTCTCCGATCCTTCACAGACACCTGTCACTGCGGCCCGCACGATTGCCTCGCTCAAGCCGACCTTCGTCACCGGCCTGCTGCGCATCCCTGATCGCGGTTCCCTCAGTAATGCCGAGGTTGATGCCTTCAATGCAGTGAGGACCGCTGTCCTTGCTTCTGTAAAGGGCTGCCGCTTCGACATCGTGATGAATGCCGGGAGTGAGCATTCGGGTGACCTCGTTGTCCGTCGCATGAGGGAAATCTCGGCTCGAGTCCATCCCGATGCATGGACCTTCCATATTGCTCCTGACGACACCTCCCTGAATCCCGAAGTCTTTGAAGACGGGATTGCATATGCCCATTCCCAGGGAAAAATGACCGGTTATGACGGCCCCCTTTCGATGATTCCCGAGGGGGTCGACTACATCGTTGTCAGGGCTTTGGAACTGAAGGTTCATCGTCGCCAGATCGAAATCCTCAGGGAAAAGCATCATGTCACGATCCTGGTGGAACTGCCGACCACGACAGGCGGCAAGGCCGACCCCGACTGCGAGGCCTACATCGGAAAACTCAGCAGTTCCGAGCGATGCGCCGCGATCACTTCCCTCGCAGAGAATCAGAACTCATGGGGATATCGCTTTGCCTATCCCGTCTTTTATCCCGTGGAACCGGACAAGCACGCCTTTGACGCGACCAAGGAGTCGCTTCTGATGGTGACCATCCGCGCCCTTTTGGCCCGCTTTAATTAAGGAATCGCTGTTTCCGGGAGTGCATGGGATCGGGAGGCGCCTCGCTGTTTGGAGTGGGTTGATTGAAAGATGATGTTTTCACGCAACGGGCGCAAAGCAACTGTGTTTTTTCAGGCTGGTTGAAGGTGGGCGTTTTTGAGGAGGGATTGGATGTGGATGAGGAGTTTGCGCATGGCGGCGACGATGGCGCATTTGTAGGGTTTGCCGCGGTCCCTGAGG
>CANKJN010000014.1 GCA_947482345.1 Spartobacteria bacterium | reverse complement strand
TACTGCCATAAGGAGTTGCTGAAAGATTCCATGTTGCTCCATCGTCAGCCGTATCCAAATTGATGCTCATGAGCGATTGACCGGCGCTGTTGAGGAGGCTCCATCCCAAAGTGTCCCATTGACCATTGTTGTTGGGTGCAGCAGCATAAATCAGGAAGGTGGTGTCAAAATGGATCTGGTTGAAGGGAGTGACCGCCGAGCGGGCGATGTAGGTGGTCTGACTCTGCGGGTAGGTCGCGGAGTTATTGATATCCGTCGAGAAGTAAGAATCACCTCCCAAAACAAAATTGTTGGGGTTTGCTCTGAAACTAGTTGATTGGTTTCGATAAACGACACCTGGTCCGAAACCTTGGTTGGGTATACCTTGAACACCAATATTGGTCCAACCATTCTGTCCATTCAACATGGTGGCCCATTGAATCGTGTTAGGATTTGTCCCAACTGAGGTGTAATAAACATTCACACCGGAGTTGGAGGTGTAGGTGAAATTGTTGGTAGGACCTCCCCAATAGTTCTGGCTGGTGCTATTTATAAAATTATCGGAATAGATGACCGCATTGCTCAACCGCTGTATGGAGGGATCATTCGGTGCAACGTTCTGTGCCTGAATCGTCGTGGTTGTAGTGAGCGCTGCGAGAGCGAAGAGCGACGAGGCGAGGTTGACTAACCGAGCGGATGTGCTGTGGGGGGTGGTCATGGCTCTATGGGATGGTGAGTTGCTGTGGATTATTCAGGAGATTGTAAGGAGTTTATGACGATCTTCAAATGATTTAACCGCTGTAAGGAGTGCGGTTCGGAGGGGCAGGAGGGGCCTTTCTACCTCGCGTGCCGATTGGTGTGGAGCTGGGCGTAGGCGTAGGTGTAGGCGTCTGGGCGTACGACTCGGAAATGACACCTAGTAGGAGCGAGACTCCTAGGAGAAGAGCAAGAGGCTTTGTTTTCATGAGGATTGAAGTGGAGGGGTTCTTCATTTGATCGCAGTTTCGCTCTTTCATGACCCTTCGTCAACAGGAATTTTTGAAAAACTCGCCTGTCCGCCTTCTTAGTTCTCCTCGCTAAGTCCTTGCAGGGGGGCCTTTATTGCCTGTTGAGGCTCTTCGCTATTCCGAGCGGGGGAATATTCCGGAAAAGACAGGAATTAGTTTCACGCAAAGGACGCAACGATCGCAAAGAGGGGATGAAGGCAAAAGGAGGGATGAAACTTGAAAGCTGAAACCTGAGTAGGAGGGGAAACATTCCGAGCAGAGTTCGGAGTTCCGTCCTTCATCTTCCGAGCTCGTGGGAAGAGGCGCAGTAAACTGCCGTCACGATGCTTCATGATCTTCATGGTTCTTTCGCTGCTTTTTTTTAAGATGAGGCTTTGTGCCTCATTCTCCCTACTGAAAATAGCATGGAGCAAACTGGAGTAATCACGATGCCTTGCCCGTGCCGGGAGTGCGACTTATATTCCGCTTCCCTTCCCTCTCCCAAATAAGCTCTTAACCCCTCAGTGACAGCCCCTCAATCCCATGACTCATCCGGCTCCCTGCAGTGCCGTGATCGTTCGCTACTGGCCTTTGTCCTACTGATTGCGGCTGCGTTGGTTGCCGTCTTTCTGGCTGGAGGTCCAAGGCAGGGGGGTATGGGGATTTTTCTAATGACGGCGGGTATTGTTATGATTTTGATACCGCTCTCCTGCACCTCTCCCCGTTGGATCTGGGGAATGGGGGCGATCTTTATTCTGGCGGATTCCATGTCATTGATGCCCAAGGGATCAATTGGGACCGCGTTTGGAATGCCACCTTGGAGGCTGCGGTTGGAGAGCCTTCAGGCAATTCATCTCCCGGATCAAGTTACGGTCGATCCTCTGGCATCCCTTTTTTGGGTGGTGATGCTCTGTGCAAGTCTTGTCATTGCAATTTACTGTCTAACATCGCCTTTGTCGTCTCGGGCAATGGAGCGGGTGGCGCTGCTGGCTCTTGTTGGCTGCTCGCTCTACGCCGTGGTGGCCTGGATCGCTTGGCAGACCGGATGGCATTACCCATTCTTTATCAAGGACTCTTGGTCCCAACCGGCATTCGGTTTTTTCAGTAATCGCAACCAGACGGCAGGATTCCTTCTCACTGGGGCAATCCTGTCACTCGGACTCATTCACCGTGGAGTGAACGGCGGAGGGATGATCGCGGCGTTGCTTGCGGGTGCGGTGTTCGCATTTCTCACCGCGATGTTACTTTTCTTCTCTAATTCGCGCGGTGGACTTCTCTTTTTGGTGGCGGGTATTGTGATATGGATTGCCGGGTTGGGAAAGTCATCGCGTCCTCGTGGGCTTATTCCTGCCGGAGCAATTCTGTTTCTCTTCATCGGTGTGCTCTTTCTGCAATCGGGAAGCGGTCTGCTTGAGCGCTTGAAAGGGCATGCTGTTCATGAAGCCAGTCTCCCGGGCGGTGCCTTGACCGAAATCGATGCGGCATCACGAACCGAGGGCGCCTCCTCGGCCGATCCAAGGGATGCCAGGGATGCCAGAATAGGGATTTACCTCGATACGTTTTGCATGATCCGTGATTTACCTATCACGGGAACCGGACCGGGAACCTATGCCGAGGTCTATCCGTTTTATGCCGACAAAAGCCTTCGGGATGATACCACTGCGCTTCATGCCGAGAGTGACTGGCTCACGCTGGCTGCCGAGGCCGG
Organism: Spartobacteria bacterium; assembly: GCA_947482345.1. Lineage (GTDB taxonomy): Bacteria > Verrucomicrobiota > Verrucomicrobiia > Chthoniobacterales > UBA6821 > UBA6821. The sequence continues at coordinate 32,163 of CANKJN010000014.1, read as the reverse complement.
GTTGCCTGCTCTACTCGCCGCTTTCGCTGGCATTGCAATCCTGCTGGCGCGTATCCCTCGTCTCAGGAGGATGTCGGGGACTCATTGGCCGGTGCGTTGGGCGTTTCTGAGCGCCTGCTTCGCCGAGTTGCTGCACGGCTTTGTCGATGTGCCTCTCCATAAGCCCGAGCTTGGCTGGTGGATCATGCTGCTGGGGGCCGTGGGGTTCGGTTATGACCAAGGTCCAACCCCTCCTCGACGGACGGCGCTTCCTATCCAGAGGATTTTTTTCATCATTGCCGGTGCCGGCATCGTTGCTCTCGGCGCATTTCTCATCAGGGCTCAGTGGTTCGATGGCGAGACCTCACCACCCTTTGCACCGATTGAAGCGCAAAAAAGAGTGACCCGGCTTTGTTCCCTAGGTGACGATGCCTCGCTCGTGCAAGCCATCGGGGAGTGCCGGAGAACGATCAAGTCCTATCCGATGGCCCAGCCTGTCTACTTCCAGTTGGGGGGATTGCTTCTCTTTGCGGGAGACGATTCGGCCGTCCCGGAGGCAGTCGATCTGTTAGCCGCAGGGAGGGCCCTCTCCCCTCATGATCCTCGCCTTGCATTTGAGCAGGGCAAGTTGCTTCTTCCGGTTAACCCCGACGCCGCGGTCGAACTTTGGCAGGAATCTCTACGGCGCCAGTTGCTTCTTGACCGGTTGCCAGGCTGTCCAATCCGCCGCTCCTCGGAGCTTTTCGGAAGGGTCCTTCAAGAGGTTGGAAAGGACCCGGATCTCCTAACCAAAATGCCCCCCCTTGCATCCTTGGCCCAGGAATTGAGGATGGTCTGGCTTTCCAACCCTGCTTGCGACCCTCGCCAGATTGCCGATGCCGCGGCCGATGCGAAGTTCCTGAATTCTCTTTCGCCCAAGCAACAGGGGCATTTTTTTGAACTCTGGAGTCGTCGCGGTGACAAGGCGTCGGTTGCATCATTCCTTGATGCGCACCCCGAATTTCAAAGACCTGCCATCCAGACCACGGCCTCGCTCCTTGCGGCATCTGGTCAACCGGAAAGGGCCTGCAGGCTGCTGATCGATACCTTCTCGATCCCGATGCCCGAACCGAAGAAGGATGGAGGGAGCATCATCGCCGCCGGGAGCGACATCCCTTCCGATCCGCTGGAGGCTGCCAGGTATTACATGGAGCGAGGGAACGATCTCTCGGCCCGCCGCCTTCTCGGTGAGGCTCTCAAAAGCGGGGGCGGGGGAGTCGGCGGCAGGGATGCCCTGCTCCTGCGGGCACAGCTTGAGGTTCGTGCAGGGAACTGGAAGGTCGCTCTGGATTCCTTGATCTCCTATCTGCGGGCGACCAAGCAGTTGTGAGGATCCCACGGATCTCCCGCTGCATCCCATTTTAGATTTTAGCTTTTCACTGTTTTAGCTTTTCCTCAACAGATGCCCCTGCTTCGCCGTTACCATTCAGCGAGGCATCTCCTCGCCGGCGCCTTGCTCGCGGGCCTGTGTGTTCATGGCGCTGAGTCCCTTGTGGCCCAAGGGGTTCCGACCGTGCAACAGAGTGAGTTTCGATCGCAGTGGGTGGGTGAGCAGGTGGACCAGATCCCGCTGGGAGGCACGATCACCCCGCTCAATGGCCTCGGGGCCGTGGTCGGTGCGCTTCAGACGCCCGACGAGGTGCAGCGCGAGGTGGATGCCTCGATGTCTGGAGTGCAGGCCAAGTCCCCCCTTGCCTTCAAGCCCTCCCTGGGTATCGGTTGGCAGACCTCCAATCAGGGTTCCCTGACCACGAACTCCGCAGGGGCGACCACTTTCGCACCGGCAAGCAGTGTCTTTCTTGCGCCTGCCGGAGCCGTTCTTTACGACCGGGAGCACGGTCCCTGGACCATCTCGGCCGGTTACTCCGCCGGTTACAAATACTACGTCAACCCGAACTACACCGGCAACGGCACCGCCAATCAGCGCAATCCCTTCTCCCAGACCGCCCTCTTCAAATCGATCCTCGAGATGAGCCGTTACATCTTCGATTCCCTGATCACAGCCTCCATTGGGACGGGATACGACACCACCTCCGGATCCAACAACCAGCAGACCGCCGCCTCCGCCAACATGGGGATGAAATACCTCGTCTCCAGTCAATCGGCGATCGGCGCCAAGGCGGGTTACAGCTTCCAGAACTTCTCCGGGTCCGTGGCCACACCCAACAACAACACCACCGCCCTTTTTGCCACCGTCGCCCCCGTTTATTTCCTCTCCGACAAGACCCACATCAGCACCGTCTTCGGAGCGGGGCGCAATACCCAGTCGCTCCAGAGTTCCACGACGGCCCCCGGCGATGCCCCCACGACCAGTACCCAGATCGTCTCGCGCCAGTATGCGCAGGCTCTGGCCAAGGTGAAGTACGACTTTACCGCGAAGTTGGTCGCCGATGCCGCCCTCGGCGCCCGCTACATCACCTCCTCGAACATCCAGGGAGCCATCGACGACGGCATCCGCCCCGCCTGGACACTCGGAGTCGCCTACACACCCACGGCCAAGACCTCCGTGACCATGAGCACCGGCATGCAGGGAACCGATATCCAGCCCGAGCTGAACCTGCTCGTGAACTGGCAACCCCGGCAAAAGACCGGTTTTTCCTTCGGAGCATCCCAGAGTCAGCAGTTTGCCAACACCCTCACCAGTCAATACCTCGTCAGTCGGAGCATTATCGGAAGCATGAATCAGCAGTTCTTTAACTGCGTCGTCCTGAATCTCTCCCTCGGCTACACCATGCAGAACTTTGTCAACCTATCAGACAATTCCGGTCAAAGCAGCTCCCAACTCCCCCAGAACTTCTACATCGCCAACGCCGCCCTTAACTGGAGGATCCGCGACTGGGTCTCCCTAGCCAACACCCTCTCCATCAACAGCGGCCAGAACCAAATCGGCTCGGGCGCCAATAATCAGCCCCAATGGGTCTATTCCATCAGTTTGAATTTCGCCCTGTAGTTTTACCGGCAATGGGTTATGATGTTCCGATGGTCATTTTTGCCCTGATTCAGGATTGCCTTACAGGTCGCCGGATGCGCTGCTCTCCGCTGGCTCTTTTCGCGGGCGTCTTTCCGATCCTCTGCATGTGCCTGCAATCGCTTGCTCTTGCCCAGAATCAGCCCGTGGCGCCACAGAGCACCGAGCCGGCCCCGGCTGTCATCACTGTCTCCAAGCCGACCGACGAGGCGACTCCCCTTGGTTCATCGGTCGCCCCCGGAGGTGGGGGAGGCGGTGCAGGCGTCCCTGCCGGCAATGGGGGAGCATCGGGCGACTACATCCTTCAACCGGGGGACACCGTCGAGTTGGTCGTCTACCGCGAGCCTGATCTTAATATGCGCTCCAAAATCGGCAAGGATGGCATGGTTCAGCTGCCGCTCCTCGGGGAGGTCAAGCTTGCGGGACTCTCCCTGCGCTCCGCCAGCGTGCTTGTCCGTCAGAAATACAACGCCGACTACGTGGTCGAGCCCCAGATCTACCTGAATATCGCCGCCTACAATCCCCGCCGATTCACCATCATCGGTCAGGTCGGGCGTCCGGGCACCTACGAGTTTGCCGGCAGCGAATCACTCGGCATGCTCGAGGCCGTCGGCATGGCGGGGGGGTTCACCCGCATCGCGGATCGCGGGCATGTCCTTGTGAAGCGCCGCGAGGGCGACGCCGTGCGCACCATCAAGGTCAATGCCAAGAAGCTCTCGGAGACCGGTATCGACCGCTTCGAGCTCAAGCCCGGCGACGTCATCAATGTCGGGGAGAGCTGGTATTGATCCGGCATTACCGCAAGACGCAAGACGCACCCATCCCTCATCGATGAATCAAGCGCATCCCCCCGCATCACCCGCCAATCACACCCGGCCTCACCAGGAGGCGGGCGGATTCGACTGGCGGGAGTACTACTTTGCGATCAAGTCCCGTGCCTGGATCATCATCCTCTGCGTCATGCTGGCGACTCTCTGGGGAATCTTTTCCGCTGCGACCCAGCAGGGGCTCTACAAGGCGCGTTCCGTCCTCTTCATCGAGCAGGTGAAGAGCAACATCCTTAGCATCAAGGTCGAGGAGGTGCGCGACGAGCAGATCAAGTCCATCGACATGATCAACACACTGGTCGACCTTCTCCGCAGCTACCCCTTCGCACTGCGTGTGGCCAACCGTCTCAAGCTCGGCCAGGACCGTGCATTCCTCTCGGCGGCCGGGATTCGCGGGGGCGAGGCCTCCCCCGAGCGAGTCGCGGGGGAGTTGATCAGCATGGTGAGCGCCAGCTACCGGCTCAACACCCGCCTCATCGACATCTTCGTCACCTCCCGGAATCCCGACGTCTCCGTCAAGCTGGCCAACGCCTATGCCGAGGAATATCTCCACTACGTCCGTGACCAGAAGAGCGAGGCCACCCGCTCGGCCAGCACCTTCCTGATGGAGGAATCCGACCGCCTCCGGAAGAAAATGAAGGCCTCCGAGGAGGGAATGCAGAACTTCCGCGAGCGTGAGCGCGCCGCCTCCATGGAGGCCATGCTCACCGAGGCCCAGTCCCAGATCAACGAACTCTCCACGCGCCAGAGCGCCATCCAGTCGAAGCTCACCCAGATCAACAGCGACCTGGAGATCGCCCGTGCCAACAAGGGTAAGACTGAGGAACTTCTCCGCCTTCCCACCGTGGCGGGCGAGCCCAAGGTGGCCGCCCTTCTGGCGCAGCGCTCCGCGCTCGAGAAGCAGTTCGCCCTCGCGCAGCAGAGGTACCGCGCCAAGCACCCCCTCTACATCAACATCAAGACCCAGCTCGATCTCGGAAATCGGGAGATCGATGCGGTCCTCTCCGACGTCGTCGGCCTTCTCGAGTCGCTGCGCAGCAGCCTCGACGCCCAGCAGGAATCGACAAGGATCGAACGTGAGAACTCCGAGAAGAGACTCCTGGAAATCACCGGGAAGTCCATCGAGTACAACGACCTCAAGCGCGAGCTCGAGAGCGATACGGCCCTCTACAACGCCGTCATCGGCCGCATCAAGGAGGTCGATGTCACCAAGGAACTCTCCCAGTCACCCGTCCAGCTCCAGGAGAAGGCCTCTGGCGCCTTCCCGGTCAGCAAGCCCCCCCTCAAGATCCTGCTTCAGGCCATCATGACGGGACTCGCGCTCGGCGTGGGCATCGTCATCGGCCTCCACAAGCTCGACACCAGCATCAAGACAGTCGACCAGGTCGAGCATCTCACCGGCATTCCCGTCGTGGCTGCCATCCCCCAGATCGGCGGAACCTCCTCGTCCCGATACGGCCTCTTTTCCAAGGAACAGTGGCAGGAACTGCGAGCCGCCTTTAGGAATGGAGTTGAGATCCTCTTTGACCGGGCCCTTCCCCTTCCCAACCGTCTCAGCGCCATCCATGATGTAATCCGGCCGTCGCTAGCCATGATCGGTCATCCCCACATGGCCACGGCCCTGCCGCAGGGAGGCGAACTCGTCGTCAAGGATGACCGGAGCGGCGTGGTGGCCGAATCATTCCGCTCGCTTCGAGCCTCCATCGCCATGAATGCGCGTGCCGAGAACCAGCGCACTTTCCTCCTCACCAGTGCCCACCCCTCCGAGGGTAAATCCTTCTGCTCTTCAAACTTCGCCACCACCCTGGCCCAGCAGGGGCTCAAGACCCTGCTGATCGATACCGATCTTCGCAAGCCCTCCGTCTCCCGCATCTTCTTCGGCATGAATCGCAAGCCGGGACTCTCGGAGGTCCTGCTGGGAAAAACGAAACTTGCCGATGCCGTCAATTCTTGCCAGGTCGAGGGGCTCTCCGTCCTCACGGCGGGAGGACGCTCCTCACGTCCCTCCGAACTCCTTGCCGGCCAACCTCTGCGCGACCTTCTCGCCGAGGCGCTCAACACCTACGACCGTGTCGTCATCGATTCGGCCCCGATTCTGGCCGTCAGTGACACATTGCTGGTAGCGCCGAACGTCGATGTCGTCTGTCTGGTTGTCCGCTCCTTCATGACTCCTCGCAAGATGGTGACCCGCGCCATCAAGGCCTTCTCGGAAATCCACATCCAACCAGCCGGCATCGTCTTCAATTGCCTCCCCTCCGGTCATGGAGCCTACTACGCCTACTACTACTCCGGAAAATACTATGGTACCTATGGTAGCAAAGGGGTGTATGGGAGCTGATGGGGAAAGGGATGAAGGATGATGGGGGCGAGGGCGGAAATGAAAAATGAGAAATGAGGGGCAGGGAGCTGGGCAGAAGTCAGAACCAAGCTCCTTGGAAGGAGAGCGGTAGACTTCCGTAACGGGTACGAAGAAACGGCCGGGCCTGCAAAGCGCATCGAACAGCCCTGAAAGTGAGCCACAGCTTCCCGGGAGGGAAGTGGCGTCAATGATGGAGGATGAAACACAGGTCAGATGGCTAAACTTGCGTCTTTTTTAGTTTCACTTTCCCTTTGGTTCTTTCTTCCCCTTCAGGGTTTTCTCCCTTAAATTATGACATTTAAACTTTCTCTATGCGTATCTTAATCACCGGCGGCGCCGGATTCCTTGGTTCCCACCTCTGCGATCGCCTCATCGAGCAGGGACATGAAATCATCTGCCTCGACAACTTCTTCACTGGACGCAAGGCCAACATTCAGCATCTCGTCGGCAATCCCCACTTCGAACTCGTCCGTCACGACGTGATCGACCCGTTCAAGTTCGAGGTCGATCGCATCTACAACCTCGCCTGCCCCGCTTCCCCTCCGCACTACCAGTACAATCCCATCAAGACCATGAAGACCTCTGTGCTCGGGGCCATCAATTGCCTTGGCCTCGCCAAGCGGGTCAAGGCACGCGTCTTCCAGGCTTCCACCTCCGAGGTTTACGGTGATCCCAACGTCCATCCCCAGCCCGAGGCCTACTGGGGCCATGTGAACCCCATCGGACTGCGTTCCTGCTACGACGAGGGGAAGCGCGCCGCCGAGACCCTCTTCTTCGACTATCACCGCGAGAACGGCGTCGACATCCGCGTCATCCGCATCTTCAACACCTACGGCCCCCGCATGCTTCCCGATGACGGACGCGTCGTCTCCAACTTCATCGTCCAGGCCCTTCAGGGGAATGACCTCACCGTTTACGGAGAGGGCTCCCAGACCCGTTCCTTCTGCTACGTCGACGACCTCGTCGACGGCTTCATGCGCTTTATGGAGCAGGAGAAGATCGTCGGCCCCATGAACCTCGGCAATCCAGGTGAGTTCACCATGCTTCAGCTCGCCGAACTCGTCCTCAAGAAAGTCGGCGGCAAGAGCAGGATCACCCACCTTCCGCTTCCTTCCGACGATCCGAAGCAGCGCCAACCCGACATCAGCCTCGCCAAGGAAACCCTCGGCTGGGAACCCAAAGTCCCCCTCGAATCCGGCATCGAGAAGACCATCGCGTATTTCAAGGGCACCCTCGCAAAGTAGCCGGTCCTTTTCCCGCATTAAAAACCTCAGGTTTTAGCCTTCAGCCTTTCACCTTCAGCCTTTCCTATGTCCACCACCATCTGCTGTCTTGGCGCCGGTTATGTCGGCGGTCCTACCATGGCCATGATCGCCGCCAAGTGCCCCGACATCCGGGTCACCGTCTGTGATCCCAACGAGAAGCGCATCGCCGCCTGGAATTCCGACACCCTTCCCGTTTACGAGCCCGGCCTGCAGGAAGTCGTCGAATCCGCCCGCGGGAAGAACCTCTTTTTCTCCACCGACGTCCGCAAGGCCATCCGCGAATCCGACATCATCTTCGTCAGCGTCGGCACCCCGACCAAGACCTACGGAGTCGGCGCCGGCCGAGCCGCCGATCTCAAGTACATTGAGGCTGCTGCCCGCATGATCGCCGAAGAGGCCGCCGGCCCCAAGGTCATCGTCGAGAAAAGCACCATTCCCGTGAAGACCGCCGAGGCAATGCTCACCATCCTCCGGTCCAACTCCAAGAGCGGCACCTTCCAGGTCCTCTCCAATCCCGAATTCCTCGCTGAGGGAACGGCCATCGAGGATCTGAACAATCCCGACCGCGTCCTTATCGGCGGCGAGCAGACCCCCGAGGGGCTGGCTGCCATCGAGAAGGTCGTCTCCATCTACGCCCGCTGGATCCCCCGCGAGAAGATCCTCACCACCAATCTCTGGTCCTCCGAGCTTTCCAAGCTCGTGGCCAACGCCTTCCTCGCCCAGCGCATCTCCTCCATTAACGCCATCTCCGCGCTTTGCGAGGCCACCGGCGCTGACGTCGATGAGGTTGCTCGCGCCATCGGAAAGGACTCACGCATCGGACCCAAGTTCCTCAAGGCCTCCGTCGGCTACGGCGGCTCCTGCTTCCAGAAGGACATCCTGAATCTCACCTACCTCTGCCAGCACTTCGGTCTTCCCGAGGTCGCCGCCTATTGGGAGAGCGTGGTGAAGATCAACGACTGGCAGAAGGCACGCTTCAGCGGTCGCATCGTTCGCGACCTCTTCAACACCGTCAACGGCAAGCACATCGGTATCCTTGGATTCGCCTTCAAGAAGGACACCAACGACACCCGTGAGACAGCCGCCATAGCCGTCTGCCGCGACCTTCTTGCCGAAGGGGCCAAGGTCGTTGTCTACGATCCCCAAGTCGGGGAGGAGCAGATCCGTTCCGAGGTCCTCGGCACCGGAACCAACCTGAACCTCGTCGTCGTCAACACCGCCATGGAAGCCTGCGATGGAGCCCATGCCGTCGCCGTCCTCACCGAGTGGGACGAGTTCAAGGATCTCGACTTCAAGAAGATCCACGATGGCATGCTCAAACCCGCCTTCCTCTTCGATGGACGCAACATCCTCCCGCACGCCAAGCTCAAGGAGATCGGCTTCCGCGTCTTCGCCATCGGCAAGCCCGCGTAAAGAAAGCCGGAACTTCTCAGCCGTAAGAGGAGCCTACCATTTCATCATTGGTAGGGGATTCAGGGGACGGTTCCAGAACTCCTTGAAGGTGATCCTCACAAGATTCCCATGAAAGCCGAGATTGGGGAAAGCGCCTTGCACCTCCTTGATGACGCTACGGGGAAGACCGAATCGCCGGATCCCCATGGAGGCATCGACCCAATCCCCTTTGCGAAGCACCTCGACGAGCGGCCAAGGGGATGGGGGCGCTGATCGGAATCGGTGATGAAGATCGATCATCATGGTGATCTCGGGAATCCATGACTCAAGACCGCGTTCCCTCACGTAAGCTTGAGCCAAGTCGAGCGAGGGGGCGAGGTAATCGATGACATCACCCGGCCACATTCCGAGATCATGAAAGCAGGCTGCAGTGACCAGTTTGGCCTCGTCATCGCCGCGGCAGTCATGGAAGGCAAAGCAGAAGTGGAGAACCCGGTAGACGTGGTTTTTGTAAGCCTCGTATTGGTCGCCGATGATTTCCGCGCTTGGTGAGAGGATCTCCTCAAGCAGGGTGATATTCTTTTGAATCTGCAAGGGCGAGTTCCCGGGCCCTAGAACCCGATCGTTTGGGCCTGGAATTTGCGAAGCAGCGGCTGATGCTCAGTGAGTTCCCCGGGAGTGAGGTGATCGATGAAGAGGATCCCGTGAAGGTGGTCGACCTCGTGCTGGGCGGCGCGTGAGAGGAGTCCCTCGGCCTCGAAGTCAAGGGTGCTGCCGTCGATGTCCTGGCAGACGATTCGGACCCGTGCGGGACGCTCCACCTCGTCATGGAGCCCGGGCATGCTGAGGCATCCCTCGATTTCCCGGGAACGCTCCTTGCCGACGGGATGGACCTCGGGATTGATCATGACAAGCGGCATGAGGGACTCAAGTTCGAGTTCCCGTCCGTTCATCCAAGCACGGCTGGGGCGGTCCTCTTGGGCGGGCATGACATCGATGACCGCAAGCTGGATCGATCTGCCGACCTGATGCGCTGCAAGGCCGCAGCCATCCTCCTCGTACATGGTGACGATCATCTCCTCGGCGAGGGTGCGGATGGAGTCATCGATCTTCTCGATCCGGCGCCCCTTGCTGCGCAGTGCGGGGTGACCGTATTTGACCACCTCGAGCGGCTTGGGTCGACGATCCCTGCCCTTGTTCCGGGAGCTCATTTGGCAATGGGTTTGGCGACCGCGGGGACGTTTTTAATGCCGGCTTCCTGGAGGGCGTCGAGCACGGAGACGACGGTTCCGAACGGAGCCTCCTTATCAGCCTGCATGGTGATGGAGCAACCGGGATTGGATTTCTGCAGATCCCTGATCGCTGAGGGGAGGCCGGAAGCGGTGACCGGTTTGCCATCGAGGGTGATCTGATCGGCCCCCTTGATCTGGAGCAGGACGGCTTTCTTGGGCTCGCTCGATGCGGTGGCTGCGCTCTTCGATTCAGGGAGGTTGATCTGAAGTTGGGGAAGTTTTTCCCGGAATGTCGTCGTGACGATAAAGAAAATCAGCAGGATCGCGAGAATGTCGATCAGTGAGACGATCGTGATCGAGGGCATCTTCCTGCGCTTGGTGTAGAATCTCATGTGGAGTGAATAGAAAATAATATGGAAATCAGGAAATCAGGAAGGGGGAAAACCTTGGATGGTTATCAGCGATGAGATTCAACAGAGCTGATGGGTCTTCAGACTCTGACCTAACCGTCTAAAAGCACAGCCTAAAAGCCTTGATTAAGCGCAGAGCGCTTAGCCCGGAGGCCATGTCATGTGGCGGGCGCCCAGCACATGGATGTGCAGATGCGGAACGGTCTCCCCGCCGTCGGGTCCGTTATTGATCACGATGCGGTAGCCCGAGTCGCCGAGGCCTTCCTGACGGGCCGTGGCCGCCGCTGCTGAAAGGAGTGTGCCGAGAAGGGGTTCGTCGGAAACTTGGGCCTCATTGATGCGAGGGATGCAGCGCTTGGGAACGACTAGGAAGTGAACCGGGGCCTGCGGCGCGATATCGCGGAAGGCGATCCAATCAGAACCCTCGGCGATGATGTCGGCGGGGATCTGGCGTGCGGCGATCTTCTCGAAGAGGGTCATCAGGGAAAAAGCTGAAAGATGAAAGCGGAGGGATGAAAAGCTAAAAGCTTAAGGCTGAAAGATTAAGGGGATTAAGGAAGAGGGAGTGAAAGACTGGCTGAAAATGGAGAGGGGCCGCAAAATAGAAAAGGCAAAACACTTTAACCCAAAGGCGTGTTTATGGATAAGGAGGACCGTTTCGGCGGGTGCAGTTACCCTAACAGCCTTCAGTCTTCAGTCTAAAAGCCTTCAGCCTTTTCAATCAGCTGAGCTGAATCTCGAGCGGCTCTCCCGTGCGGGTGTTTCCAGCGGCCTGGCCATGCTGGCGGATGAAGTCGACGATTTCTTCGCGGAGAAAGCGGGCCCGGTTCCTGCGGTTGCCGAACAGGCGGACACAGCCGGTAAGATCCTGAATCTCGAGCCGAGCGGCGTGCGATTCGGCGACGCTCTGGAGACGGTTCCCGAGCAGTCCGAAGAATGCGAGTTCGTATCCCTCGCCGGCTTCGCGGGCGATTTCGGTGAGGGAGAGCCGGACCGGAGGATCAGGCAGGCGGAAATGCTCGGCCACGTCGTTGAATCCGAGCGATTCCAGGACACTGAGGACGGCGCTCTGGAGGTTCGGTATCTCGACGCTGTTTGCGACGAAATCGCGCTTCAGGTAGATGGAGACGCTCTCGGCGATATGCTCCGCCAGCCACCAACGGCTGTATCCGGCATGCTCTGCGGCGGAGCGGATGGAGGAGGTGATCCAACGCTTGTCGAAGGTGGTGTTCCTTCCATCGGGAAGAGCCACAAGGGGCATGCCATCACTGAGTGCGATCATTGGCTAGGGGGGAGCTCAGGTGATTTTGTTGAAGAGTTCCTTCTGGTCGTCCGAGAGCGGGGCACGCCGCTCAAGTGACTGGATCTCCTCAATGAACTCGCCGATATCCTCGAATCGGCGGTAGACGGAAGCGAAGCGCACGTAGGCGACGGGGTCAATCGCATGAAGTCGCTCCATGACCCGGGCGCCGATGCTCTTGGTGGAGATTTCGCGTTCCTGTTCAGACTCGAGGTCGTTGATGAGAGCGTTGACCGACTCCTCCATGACGTTGATGGAGATGGGCCGCTTCTCACATGCTTTGATGAAGCTGGAAAGGAGCTTCTGACGGTCGAAGGGCTCCCTGCGTCCATCCCGTTTCACGGCGAGCAACTCAACCCGCTCGATCTGCTCGTAGGTGGTGAATCGGCTCTCGCAGGCCAGGCACTCCCTTCTGCGGCGGATACTGGTGCCGTCCTTGGACAAGCGTGAGTCGATCACCTTGTCGTCGATGGAGGAACACTTGGGGCAAAGCATTGTGTGAAACCGGATCCTTGGAATGACTTCAACACAAGATCTTGTGGTCGGGAAGGAAAAAGGTGCGTGGGGAGGCAGCTTTGCTTGCCTCGCCAAGGCGATGTCATTCGAGCCGTAGGGTGAGAAGTCCGAGTGCCAGAAGGCGCGTGGATGGCTGGCCAGGGAGGGCCACCAGACCAATGAGATGCCACAAGGGAAGGGGAGGATTCTTAGCAACAATCTCAGCGCTGCGGGAAAATTTCCCCGTGGGAATCCCTCACTCAAATCTTATGCATCTTCTGAAAGAGGCTTTTCTGGCGGCGGGAGAAGGTCACCGAGCGGTTTCCTGAAAGGTGGGCGGTGAGTTCTCCTTTTTCATCCGTACGGAGGGAGAAAATGGAACGGAGATTGATGAGGCTGTCGCGGGAGGCACGGAAGAACATCTTCGGATCCAGATGTTCCTCCAGATGTCCGAGCGTCTTGCCGATGCGTCCCGAGTATCCGTTCCAGTGAACGAGTGTTCCCTCGTCCTTTGCCTCGATCAATTCGATCTGCTCCACGGGAAGCAGAAGGCATTCACCGTCGACCTTCAGCAGGATCGAGTCGCCCTCGGTAAGTTTGGGTGCCCTGTTCGCTGAAGTCCCGATGCGTGAAAGTGCCTTGGCCAGGCGCTTTTCGTCGAACGGCTTAAGCAGGTAGTCGAGCGTATCTTCCTCGAAAGCACGCAAGGTAAACCGCTCGTAGGCCGACGTGAAGACGAGCGGAGGTCTCTTCTTGCCGAGGTGATCGAGAAGTTCAAAGCCGTCGCTCCCCGGCATCTGAATGTCGAGGAACAGAAGATCCGGCATTTGCCTGGAGATTTCGTCAAGCGCCTCCTTCACCGATCCTGCTTCCCGGACCATGGCATCCGGGGCGGTCCTTCGCAGCATCCGCATGAGTTCGTAGCGGGCGGGAGGCTCGTCATCCACGATCAGGATGTCCCTAGCATGAGAAACAGGATACGCCACGATGCCACATCGTTAACACACCTTGCGACTTGAAGAGAAGTTATTTTCAGGCCCCTCACCCCGTCAGTCCTCGGAAGGGATTTAATCAGCGCTTCCCTAGCTCAGGAACCTGATCGTGAAGGGGTAGCGGTAGTTCTCGCCGTTGCTGGTCTTCACGGCGGCGATGATGATGCAGGCGAGCCAGACGATTCCAATCACGATGCTGATAGGTATACCTATCAGGATAATCCAAAGCAGGGCTGATAAGGCGAAGTAGATCGTGTAGGAGATCTGGAAGTTGAGCACCTCCTTGCCTGTGGCATCGATCTCCGGGCTGTCGGCCCTCTTTACAAGCCAGATCACCAGCGGTACCACGATATGGGCCAGGGCGAAGCTCAGGATCAGTCCCGAGAGGCCCGAGAGATGGAGTCCGATGCACCATGAGCGGGCCGATTCCGAGGAAGATGCCGGGATCATCTCGATGGTCGGTTGGGATTTTTCCGGGCGGTTGAGGGGAGGAGGCGTGTCCATGGATAAAAGAGACATCCGACCCGCCCGTTTCGCAAGGAACAAGTTGACCCATGCTTGATAGGGGGCCCCCTTTCATCCCTCATAATTCATCCTTCATCCTTTTTCCATGGTTGCCAAGGAGGCCTCCGTTCGGTTGACTTTCCGAACGTCATTTTTGGCCCATCCTTCTTTCTATGAGCGAACGCAGAGTTGTCATCACCGGTATCGGAGTCATCAGTCCTGTTGGTTCTGATCTCGATACCTTCTGGAAAAACCTGACCGAAGGGCATTCCGGTATTTCTCATTACCAGTCATTCGATCCCGTCGGATTCGATTGCCTGATCGCTGGCGAAGTGAGGGGTTTCGAGGGGGCACAGTGGTTCAAGACTCCGAAGGATGCCCGGAGGGCCGACAGGTTTGCCCAGTTTGCGATGGCTGGAGCCAAACTGGCCCTCGACGATGCAGGTCTCGATCCCGAAACAACAGCGAGGGAAAGATTCGGTGTCATCGTGGGGAGTGGCATTGGAGGTTTTCAGAGTCTTGAAAACGAGGCGCGCAAGCTGATCGAAAAGGGGCCCACCAAGCTCTCCCCCTTCACCATCCCGATGATCATCAGCAACATGGCGAGCGGCCTGATTTCCATGGAGTACGGCCTCAGCGGACCGAACATGGCGATCGTCACCGCCTGCGCCACCGCCAACAACTCGATCGGCGAGGCCTGGCGGATCATCAAGTTCGGCGATGCGGACGCCTTCATTGCCGGCGGTGCCGAGGCCACCATCACGCCGCTTGGTGTGGCCGGATTCTCCTGCATGAGGGCACTCAGCACCCGCAATGACGAGCCCACTAAGGCCTCCCGTCCGTTTGATAAAGACCGTGACGGATTCGTCATGGGTGAGGGCGCAGGAATTGTAGTCCTTGAGGAGCTGGAGCATGCCAAGAAGCGCGGCGCCCGTATTTATTGCGAGCTGGTCGGTTACGGAGCCACGGCGGACGCCTACCACATGACTGCTCCGCGTCCCGAGGGCGAAGGCGCCAGTCGTTGCATGCAGATCGCCATGAAGCATGCCAAGGTCACCCCAGCCGAGGTGGATTATATCAACGCCCACGGCACCTCCACGCCGATCGGTGACATCTGCGAGACCAAGGCGATCAAGGATGCCTTCGGTGAGTCGGCCTACAAGGTCCCCATCAGCTCGACCAAGTCGATGACTGGTCACCTGCTTGGCGCCGCCGGCGGCATCGAGCTCGCCGCCTGCGCCCTCGCCATGCGAGACGGGATCATCCCTCCGACCATCAATCTCGACAACCCGGATCCCGAGTGCGACCTCGACTACGTCCCGCACAAGGCGCGTGATGCCAAGATCAAGGTCGCTCTCAGCAACTCCTTCGGGTTCGGCGGTCACAATTCCTCCGTCGTCATCCGCTCCTTCGAGGGATAAGGGGAGCAATCCGCATGAATCTCAAAACCTCCACCGCGGCTCTATCCTTGGCGTTTTTCTCCCTCGGTTGTTCTCATCAATCACAAGCCACCAACAGCAATTCCATGTCCCAATCCAATCCCTCCGGCAATCTTGCCATCGGTCAGGCCTTCCTGAAGCAGAACTCGACCCAGCCAGACGTCAAGACCACCCCGAGCGGCCTCCAGTACAAGGTCATCACCGAGGGAACCGGTAAGAGCCCTGCGGCCACCGACACCGTTCTCGTCCACTACCGCGGCACAACCATCGATGGAGTCGAGTTCGACAGCTCCTACAAGCGCAACGAGCCGATCTCCTTTCCGCTCAATGGCGTCATCCCAGGCTGGACCGAGGGTGTTCAACTCATGAAGGAGGGCGGCAAGATCCAACTCTTCATCCCGTCGAATCTCGCCTATGGATCGCGCGGTGCGGGTGGAGTCATAGCGCCCGACAGCACGCTCATCTTCGACATCGAACTTCTCAAAGTTCAGTAAGTTTCGGGATATTGGCGGATGGCTGTATTGGCCTGCGGTCGGAACGCCGAGTGCTGAATCGAGATCTTGGGAAAGTTCGAGAGACTGCCGCAGGTAGCCTGAAAGGCGAGTCGAGTGGGAACGAGTGAGTTAAAAGCATGGAGTAGAAGACCGTGCGATCCGCCGCTGGCAGACCGGCACACCGCAAGCTGTAAGCAGCACCTAGCGGGGTATCATCCTTTCCACCCCGGCACGAGTCATCATAAGAACGGATCCCATTCCCCGATACTATGGCCCTATGACAATCGAGGGCTAAGAGCCTTTGGATCGACAGCCGCAAGGCAACTTCATAAAAAAAGAGGGTGAAAAAAATCCTCCTCTTGGGTTCAGGCGAACTAGGCAAAGAATTCGTGATCAGTGCCAAGCGCCTAGGGTGCCATGTGATTGCCTGTGACAGCTATGAGGGGGCTCCTGCGATGCAGGTGGCCGATGAGAGCTGCGTGTTCAGCATGCTTGATGAGCAGGCTTTGCGTGTCGCCATCTCGAAATATCAGCCCGATTTGATCGTTCCCGAAATCGAGGCTATCCGGACCGAAGTGCTCCTGGACGTTGAAGAGCAGGGTTTTGAGGTCATTCCCAGCGCAAGGGCAGCGAACCTGACCATGAACCGGGACAGGATTCGTGATGTGGCCGCCGGACTTGGCGTGAGGACAGCCAAATTCAGTTATGCTGAATCCGTTGAGGATCTGATGGCCCATGCCAAATCCATCGGTTTCCCCGTGGTGATCAAGCCGGTGATGAGTTCGTCTGGCAAAGGCCAAAGCGTCGCTAAGAGCGAGTCTGATATGCAAGCGAGTTGGGATTACGCCTGCCAGGGCATGCGTGGCGACCGCAAGAAGGTGATTGTCGAGGAATTCATCAACTTCGAATTTGAGATTACCTTGCTCACGATCCGCCAAAGGAATGGGAAAACCATTTTTTGCGAACCGATCGGCCATGTGCAGGAGCGCGGGGATTACCAATACAGCTGGCAACCGCAGCACATGAATCCTGAATCCTTAAAAGCAGCCCAAGAGATGGCGACTAAAGTCACAGCCGACCTGGGTGGTGCCGGCATCTTTGGCGTAGAATTTTTTGTGACCAAGGATGAGGTCATCTTCAGTGAATTAAGTCCGCGCCCCCATGATACGGGCATGGTGACGTTGATTAGTCAGAACTTGAGTGAGTTTGATCTGCATGCCAGGGCCATTCTCGGTCTTCCAATTCCCTCGATCGAATGCATCGAGGGAGCAAGCGCCGTTGTCTTAGCCGCAAAAGAAGGCCATAACCCCACATATCTCGGGGTTGAGGATGCCTTGGGCGATAAGGGCATTGATGTACGGATTTTTGGCAAGCCGACTACCCGTCCCTATCGGCGTATGGCGGTGGCTTTAGCGATCGGACCCGATGCCCTGGCACGTGCTCGAGCGGCCGCTGCCAAGATATCGGTTCATTGAGCCTCTGATGGGGGAGAAGGCAATCAAACGAACTTACCGGGATTCAGGATATCTTTCGGATCGAGGGCTTTCTTGATGCGGATGTGGAGATCTCGGAGTTCGGAAGATGTAGCCTCGTTCCACCAGCGTTTCTTGGCGAGGCCGATGCCGTGCTCTCCGGTGATCGCTCCTCCCCACTTGATGACCTGGGTAAAGAGCGCGTCTAGGACCCCTTCGATCTCCTTGGGACGCTTGGCCTGCTGCTCCTTGGAGACCATGACATTCACATGGATGTTGCCATCCCCGGCGTGACCGAAGCAGGCGATCGGGAAGCCGGTTTTTTTCTGCAGTTTCTCCGCGAAGGAAATGAGGTCGACGAGGCGTCCGCGCGGGACGGCGATGTCCTCGTTGAGCTTGGTCAGGCCTGTGGCCTTGAGCGATGCCGAGAAAGCTCGTCGCAGGGCCCAGATCCGTTCGCAGCGCTCGGGGGAAGTGGCCAGCTCCACCTCGAGGGCTTTGTTCTTGGCGAGGAGTGCCTTAAGAGCCTTTCCTTCGCTGAGGACACTGGCCTTCTGGCCGTCAAGTTCGACAAGCAGATGAGCCTTACCGGGCGGGATGAAGGTTCCCTTCGCCTGCCCCGTGACTTCTTTTGGAGCATTGCGGGCTGACTGGAGGGTGAAGCTGTCCGCAACTTCCACGGCACAGGGGAGGTATCCTGCCTTGAAGATCGCCTGCACGGCGGCGGCGGCATCGCGCATGGAGCCGAACCCGGCGGAAAGGGTGACGCGGGCGGGGGGGAGAGGGAGGAGTCGCAGGGTTGCCTCGGTGATGACGCCGAGCATTCCTTCGGAACCTACGAACATCCCGACGAGATCGAAGCCGGTCTTGTTCTTATGGGTGCGTCCACCGACACGGACAAGGGTGCCGTCGGCAAGTGCCACCTGGAGGCCTAGGACATAGGGGCGGGTGACTCCGTATTTCAGGCAACGAGGGCCGCCGGCATTGGTGGCGATGTTCCCCCCGAGGGAGCAGTCCTTGTAACTCTGCGGATCGGGCGGGTAGAAGAGCCCTTTTTTGACAACCTCCGTCTGAAGCACTCCCGTAATGACGGCCGGCTCCACGACGGCGACGAAGTCCTCGCCGCTGATTTCCCGGATGCGGTTCATCCGGTGCATGCTAATCAGGATGCCACCCCGGACGGGGACGCAACCGCCGACGTAGCCATGGCCGGCGCCGCGGGTGGTGACGGGGATGTTGTGCCGATCGGCATAGCCGAGCACTGCGGCGACCTCCTTGGCGGATCCGGGAGCAACCGCGATCTCGGGAAGGGAGGCGGCGAACCACTTGTCCTTCCCCAGTTCGGCCAGGCGCGCTGGATCGGTGATGACGCCCGAGGCGAGGGGGATCAGCTTGCGGAGATCCCGCTCGAGAGAAGGATGGGATTTGAAACGTGAAGCCTGAAGAGGTGAGGAGGGAATGCGTTTATTGGATCCCTTCTTTTTCTTTTCAGGTTTCAACGTTGATGACACTTGCCTCCCGGCAAGCCGTGCCACCGCTGACGGGCTGCCTTCGGCAGTCTTCCGCGTCGCTTCCCGGCGACTTGGTTCAGCCTTCAGGTTTTTCAAACCTACATCCCCATGATCTCGTAGCCGCCGTCGACGTAGATCACCTGACCGGTGATGCCGCTGCCACCGTTGCTTGCGAGGAAGACGCCGGTGTGACCGAGTTCGTCCGTGGTGCAGCTGCGCTTGAGCGGAGCGTGCTCCTCGTAGTGCTTGATCATGGCGCCGAATCCCGAGATGCCGCGGGCGGCAAGTGTCTGGACGGGCCCGGCGCTGATGCAGTTCACGCGGATATTCTTCGCTCCCAGATCGTAGGCCAGGTAGCGGGTGCTGGCTTCAAGCGAAGCCTTGGCCACACCCATCACGTTGTAGTGGGGAACGACCTTGGCGGCGCCGTAATAGCTCATGGCGACGATGCTGCCGCCGTCGGTCATCATCGGCGCGGCTTCGCGGGAGAGGGCGACGAGCGAGTAGGCGCTGATGTCGTGGGCGACACGGTAGGCCTCGCGACTGGTGGAGAGGAAATCACCTTCCAGGGCTTCCTTCGGGGCAAAGGCGACAGAGTGGAGCATGAGGTCGAGCTTCGGAGTG
Organism: Spartobacteria bacterium; assembly: GCA_947482345.1. Classification (GTDB taxonomy): domain Bacteria; phylum Verrucomicrobiota; class Verrucomicrobiia; order Chthoniobacterales; family UBA6821; genus UBA6821. The sequence goes on along the minus strand of CANKJN010000014.1, from coordinate 12,861 downwards.
ACCTCGCGAACCTTGCCGAAGAAAGAAGCGATCTCGGCGTCATTGGCAACGTCGCAGGGCTGAAGGAAGGTATCGGCACCGAATTCGGCCACGAGTTCCTCAACGTTCTCCTTGAGGCGCTCCCCCTGATAGTTGAAGAGGAGGGTGGCGCCGGCCTGCTTCCAAGCCTTGGCGATTGCCCATGCGATGCTGCGTTTGTTGGCGACGCCGAAAACGACGCCGACTTTACCTGCGAGGGGTCCGTTGCTCATCCCAATAGGAAGCCTGTTTCATCCCCTCCCTGTCACGCAAAAAGGAGGGCACAGGGACCATGGTTTTATGGAGAGGGTACGGGTGTGACTCCTTTCTTGAGAATCAGGTTTCCGTATTTCGCTGTCGTTCCGCTCATGACGATGGCAAATGCGCTCCTGGCACGTTCATAAAAAGCGAATCGGTCGATGCGGAGCGGTGTCCTGGCATCGGGAACATGGGCATGGATAACGCTGACGTAGTTCTCCTCCACGGACGGATCCAGTTGATCCCCCTCCGCGGCCTCCATCATGACGAGCGGTGCCGCATAGCTGTCGAGCTCGAAGAGGGGGAGGATGCCGTTCAGTAGGGTTGGGATGCCAATGCCGTCCGCCCGGAGAATGCGGGGGTTGTACGATTGCCCGGGGAAGTGGGCGTCTGCCAGGATGATTTCATCACCGTGGCCCATTTCAGCCAGGGTTTTGAGAAGTTCCGGACTGATGGCTGGGTGGATGCCTTTGAGCATGAGATCGGGTGAATGGGGTTTTGAAATCAGGACTGCCGGAGTTCCTCGTCGAAGCAGACGGCAACCTTGCCGCTTCTCCCCGATGCCATGAGCGAGTAGGCTTTGTCAACATGATCGAGGGAAAAGCGATGGGTGATGAGATCCTCAGGATGAAGGTTCCATGGCACAAGACGCTCGACAAGTTCCATCATGCGTCAGGTGGATGTGACCCTGGGGGGCTCGCCCCGTTGGAGCCAAAGTTCTGACGAGAGGCAGGGCCGTTGGAGCCAAAGTTCTGATCGGGGTCAGGCGAGTGTGTCATATCGCTCTGCTCAACTTTGGAGTTGGGGTTTATTCCTCCTTGTCTTTTTCAGTACTCATTTTTCCATTTAACTTTCAGAATCCCTCCATGGACCAGCACTTCCAGATCCTTATCAACCGGGAGTGGACTTCCCCCTGGGCCGACCGGCTCTTTGCCTTTGTCGCCGATTTCGGGGCCTGGGCTCCGTGGCTTCTGCTCCTTCTTGTGCTGGGGCTGGTTTTTGGAAACTTCCGCTTCCGTGCGGCCATGCTTGCCGCGGGACTTGCAGTCGGTCTGAGTGATGGCGTCGGGGTGAATCTTCTGAAACATGCCGTCGGTCGTCCACGGCCAAGCCAGGTGGAACCGGGTGTCCGCGTTGTCAGGTTGGGGAAGGCACCCGCCGGTTTGCCCAAGATCGCCGGTGTCGTCTCCGAGCCACCCGTGACTTTCCCCAACGGCATCGAGCCGCCTGAGGTTCCCGGAATGCTGACCGGGGAGATGCCTGCAAACGGCCGATCCTTCCCCTCGGGCCATGCTGCCAACAACATGGCGGTGGCGACCGTGCTGCTACTCTTTTTTCCCCGCCGGGGATGGCCCTATCTGCCGGTAGCCCTGCTGATCGCCTACTCGCGCATCTACACGGGCTCGCACTGGCCCCTTGATGTGGTGGCGGGAATGCTCCTGGGAATTGCCGGAGGCTGGATCGCCACCCGCCTGCTGCAGTTTCTCTGGCGTCGCCTCGGGCCTGTTCTCCTGCCCCGTCTTGCCGAGGCTCATCCCGAACTCATTCCATGAAAGGAAAAAACAGCAAAGCGTATCCTGTGGGTGGAAGCCGGACGGCGATGCTCATCGGCGCGGTTGCGGCCCTGACGGCGCTACGCATCTCGGTGGCCACCGACGGTGCGTTCAACGAGAACGAGGCATTCCTCTCCCTCTGCGCGGCTCATCCCGCCGGTGCCTACATTGAGGGGGCTGCGGGCGTGCCCCTGCTGTTGGCGCTTCTCAAGACTCTTGGGATCTCCGGGGTCGTGGCGCTCCGCTGGATTTCGCCGCTGGCTCTTCTGCCTCTCTCCTGGGCCGTCTGGTGGATCGGGCGTCGAGTTGCACCCCATCGTCACGCCGTGGCCCTTTGGGCCGTACTCGGGGTGAATCTGCTTCCTCCCGTCACCTTGGCATCACTCGTCATGAATGGAGCCATGATCATGGCCACTCTTCTCCTGCTTTCCGTGGTGGCAGGGTGGCATGCCGCCCTCGCCCGGGGATCGGCGACCATCGGTGCGTGGGCTCTCTTTGGCGTCACACTGGCCGTGAGTACCCTCTTCTGGCAGCCGGTCGGCTGGTTGCTGCCTGTTGCAGCGGCATTCCGGTTTCTGAATGAGGGAGGGAAGGGTTTTCCCTGGAAGGGATTGGTTGCTGCGTGCGGACTGCTCCTGATCGGCTGGATCGCTCCCTTGGGTTGGAACGCCCGGCACGACTGGGTGGGTTGGAGCAGTGTCGCCGCCGGATTCGATGCAATCACGATAGGTTCCCGCTCCCTGTCGCTCGGCCTTCTTGTCGCTCTTTGCGGCGTGATCACCCCGTTTCTCGTGCGTCTGGCCTATGTCGCGCGCGGATGGGCTGTCGCTGTCATCCTCGTCGGAGGGATGATGGCTTTGGGAAGCGGCTTGATGCTGCTGGTGCCCTCGGTCATTCCCTCCGCTTTTCCCTCGCCGATCGGGGTGCAGGGAATCGGTGGCATCGCGGAGGAGGTTCTCTCCCTGCGCAAGGCGCGTCCCGATGCCAAGGGTGAACGCTCCTTCCTGATCGCCTCCACCCCGGGTTTGGCCGCGTTGCTCGGTTCCGAAATCAGAGTGGATTACCCCGAGCGTCCCGGCGCCCCCCCGGTCTTTGCCGCGGAGTCACCCAGTCTCAGCAGCTCCTATGCGCTCTGGCCCTCCTATCCCGATGCCGTGGCCGCGGGCGTGGTCGACACTCTCTACACCGAGGAGAAGTCAGCGAGTCCTTTCCTAGGACGGAATGCACTCTACATCACCACCGAGACCAAGGAGGAGCTGCCCCAGACCATCACCGGGGCCTTCGGTGCGGTGGGATTGCTCAAAGAGCTTCCCATCACGTGGAACGGGCGGCCAGTGACGATTCTGATCTATCAGTGCGAAGACTACCGCACTCTTTCACTTTGATTTTTTAGGGCTTGGGATTCAGGCGCTGCGCGTTGTTGCTGTTCGGTCGGCGTAGGAGTACTACGCCTTCCCTCTCGCGCCTGGCGCGGCATCCCGACTTCCAAGCCCTGGCAGTGCAATTCCTCGCCTTAGCCTTTCATCTTCATCTTTTCCTTTGGGTCAAGGTCGCTCTGAGTCTCATTGGTTTAATAGGGGTATAGGGATGAATTTGTACCCCTTTCTCCTTCCTCCTCGCCAGTTGACCATCTGACCGTTATCTGTCGGACACCGTTTTTATGACCGACCTCACCCCAGAAGCCCTCGCCCGTCAGCAGATTGACGCGATGCTGGTTGCCTGTGGCTGGGTGATTCAGGACTACAGCGCCATCAACCTCAGCGCCGGAAAGGGCATTGCCGTGCGGGAGGTCCCTCTGAAGTCCGGCCGCTGCGATTACCTCCTGCTGGTGGATCGCAAACCAATGGGCGTCATTGAGGCTAAGAAGGTCGGAACCACTCTTTCCACAGTAGCAGAGCAGTCCGGTCACTACGCGGGACAGCTTCCCGACTTCCTTGCCAAGCTCCTCCCCGTAGGAGTCGAGAGTCTCCCATTCCTCTACGAGACGACCGGCACGGAGACCTTCTTCCGCGATGAGCGCGACCCGCATCCCCGCTCCCGTAGGGTCTTCAGCTTCCATCGTCCAGAGATGCTGGCTGGATGGATTGTCGAGTCAGACACCCTTCGCGCACGCCTTGCCCTGATGCCCTTCGCCCATCCTCTCTCCAGTCAGGGACTCCGCGCCTGCCAGTTCGAGGCGATCACGAAGCTCGAGCAGTCCTTTGCCGAGGATCATCCCCGCTCACTCATCCAGATGGCCACCGGCGCGGGAAAGACCTTCACCGCCTGCTCCTTCGCGTACCGATTGATCAAGCACGCCGGGGCCAAGCGCATCCTCTTCCTCGTCGATCGCTCCAACCTCGGCAAGCAGGCCGCCGGGGAGTTCGCCCACTTCGTCACCCCGGACACCGGTCGCAAGTTCACCGAGCTCTATAACGTCCAGCACCTCACCTCCAACAAGCTCGACAACGTCTCCCGCGTCACCATCTGCACCATCCAGCGTCTCTACTCCATGCTGCGCGGAGAGGCCGAGATGCCCGAGGATCTCGACGAGCACTCCGTCGCGGACCTCTCCGATCTCCGCCCGAAGGATGTCGCCTACAATCCCATCATCCCCATCGAGGCCTTCGACTTCATCGTCACCGACGAGTGCCACCGCTCCATCTACAACCTCTGGCGACAGGTCCTCGAGTATTTCGACTCCTACCTCGTCGGCCTCACCGCCACCCCGGCGAAGCAAACCATCGCCTTCTTCAATCAGAACCTCGTCATGGAGTATGGCCACGAGCGGGCCGTCGCTGACGGGGTGAATGTCGGCTACGACGTCTATCGCATCAAGACTCAGGTCACTGAGAAGGGGAGCAGCGTCGAGAAAGGCCACCTCGTTGATAAGCGCCACCGCGAGACCCGCAGCGTCCGCCAGCAGCTCCTTGAGGATGACCTTGCCTACGAGGCCGGAGAGCTCGATCGCTCCGTCGTCGTTCCCTCGCAGATCCGCACCGTCATCACCGCATTCAAGGAGGCCCTCTTCACCGACCTCTTCCCCGGACGCCAGATGGTTCCGAAGACCCTTATCTTTGCCAAGGACGACTCCCACGCCGAGGACATCGTCCATATCGTCCGCGAGGTCTTCGGACGCGGGAATGACTTCTGCAAAAAGATCACCTATCAGGCAAAGCACGCCGAGACCGGTCGCCCCGCGAAGTCTGAGGACCTCATCGCCGAGTTCCGTACCTCTCCCCATCTCCGCATCGCCGTCACCGTGGACATGATCGCCACTGGCACTGACATCAAGCCCCTGGAGGTCCTCCTCTTCCTCCGCGATGTCCGCAGCCGCGTCTATTTCGAGCAGATGAAGGGCCGCGGCACCCGCGTCCTCTCCGAGACCGACCTGAAGGCCGTCAGCGGCGCCGAGGCTGCGTCCAAGACCCACTTCGTCATCGTCGATGCCGTCGGAGTCTGCGAGAGCGACAAGACCGAGTCCCGCCCCCTCGAGCGCCAGCCCACCGTCGCCTTTGACAAGATGCTCAAGCAGGTCGCCTTCGGTGACCGCAGCGAGGATACGCTCACGAGCCTTGCCGGACGCCTTGCCCGACTCGACCGCGCCCTCGATGAGTCAGCGAAGCAGGAGATCTGCCGCCTCAGCGGGGGCAAGTCCCTCGCCGAACTCTCCTCATCTCTCTTGAAGGCCTTCGACCCCGACGCCGTCGCTCAGGTCGCTACCGGCATGCCGGGATCTTCGGCTACAGAGATCTGGAGCGAGCAGTTTCAGCAGACACAGGCCACCCTCATCGAGAGTGCCTGCCTGCCCTTTGATGATCCCGAGCTCCGCCGGCTTCTCTTTGAGATGAAGCGCGAGAGCGAGCAGACCATCGACGTCGTCACCGTGGATCAGGTCCTCTACCGGGAGTTCGACGCCGCTGCCAAGGAAAAGGCCGCCGCCCTCGTCGGGGCCTTCCGAGACTACATCGAGAAAAACCGCGCCGAGATCACCGCCCTCCAGATCCTCTACAGCCGCCCCTACAAGCAGCGCCTCAGCGAGCAGATGTTGAAGGAACTCGAGGCCAAGCTCCGCTCCGAGCACTCCGCCTGGACCGAGGACTCCCTCTGGAGCGCCTTCGCCGCGACACGCCCCGAGCAGGTGAGGGGACAGAGCCAGGCGGGCCGCTTCGCCGACCTCATCTCCCTTGTCCGATTCACGCTCGAGCAGCAGCCTCTCCTTCAGCCCTTTGCCGCATCCGTTCAGGAACGCTTCGGCGAGTGGCTCATGGACAAGGCCAAGTCGGGGACCGTCTTCACACCTGATCAGCTTGCTTGGCTGAGTCTCATCCGCGACCACGTCGCCACCTCCCTTAGCATCGAGCCGGACGACTTCGAGTACGCCCCCTTCCACCAGCAGGGAGGCCTCGGCAAGGCCCACCAAGTCTTCGGCGACCAGTTCCCCGTGATCCTTGAAGAGCTGAATGAGGTCTTAGCGGTGTAATTTCACATATATGTGAAATTTATGGTTGAAATCACCCTCACCAGCATCCACCTTGGTTCAGCCCGACGCGTTGTCACCCTTGGATTGGATGGACGGGATCTCGCCTACGAGTTCCTGACCACTCTGAGGAAGAGCAACCCTAGGGGAGCAGAATCCCTCATCACCCGCATCCAGACCGTTGCCGAACATGACCGCTTCGAGAACGAATTTACCTTTCGCAGCGTCAGGGATGGCATCTTCGAGTTTAAGCGGCCCGGCCTTCGCCTCTATGCCTTCTACGACGAGGTTGAAGGGCTCGATCCCCAGCTAATCATCGCGACCAACGGAGGAACCAAAAACAACAAGAAGGAGCAGCAGGCCGACATCGCCCGCGCCCAATCCCTCCGCAATCGCTACCTCGCCGCCAAGAAAGTCTCCACCACACGATTCAGACTCAAACTCCTCGACCATGAAAATTGAAAAGATCAAAGGGAAGAATCCCGTAGCCGACTTCTTCGCAGCCCCTCTTTCCGTCGAGGGGGAGGCGGACCTGCATCACCTCCAGTTTGCCGATGCACTGGCCGAAATGATGAAGGAACAGGGGATTTCCAAGGTGGAGCTCGCACGGCGCATGGGGGTGCAGCCCTCCCGTGTCACCGCCATGCTCTCGGCGAATGGGAACTTCACCATCCAGACCATGGTTCGGGCGGCTCGCGCCGTGAAAGCCAAACTGCATCACAAACTCGCTCCCTCCACACATTCCGTTCGCTGGTATAGCTGGCAGGACTCCGAAGTTCACCCAGCCTTCCAGGCTACAGCCACCCTCCGCAAACCCGCAGCGGTGAGTTTTAAGCTCCCCGACTACTCTCCCAATGACGACACAGCCAAAGCCGCTTAGGGCATCTCCCATTCAGATCGAGGCTTACGAGTTTCTCGATATTGAAGTCCATGCTTCAGAGCATGAGAATGCTCATAGTTCTCTTGGACTTAAGGTAAATCGGGCTTTCTCACCGCATGAAGAGGATCCGCTGCGTTGGCGTATAGAACTGACAGTTCATTTTGGAGACGAACAGAATGGAGTCCCTTCCGTTTATACTGGGATGGTTCGGATTGCCGGTTACTTCAAAGTCAATGAAGCCTACCCTCGGGAGAAGGCTTCTCAGCTCATTGAGATAACGGGTGCATCCATGCTCTATGGGGCCTGCCGGGAAATGATTGCCAGTCTAACAGCAAGAAACTCAAGGGGCATGGTGACTCTTCCCTCAATCACCTTTGTGGAGCCCAAGCCACCAACAACGGCAACGCTTTCCACAAGTCGCGTTGCCGAGGAGGCTCCGTCGTATGGGGCTAAAAAGCCATCAGGCAAAAAACAGGTGAAGAAATGACCCTCAGCCTCCAAACCTCGCCCAAAGCGGAAATCGAACCCCGATGATGCGGATGGAGGGGTGGCAACCTGTCAAATAGCCCCATGGAATCATCGTTTTGGGCTTAATAGGTGCGGATAAGCATAGTACACGATCACTATTAGCCTCTTTTAAGCCTATCACTTGGTTCTTACCGATGAGTGTCCTTCTCCAATCACCAACGAAACCCCGTGCATTACGCACCGTGGCGCTTCATGAGATTGCTCGGCACCATTCCGGTAATGGGAAGCTGATCAAGGGGAAGCTTCATTCAGAACCCGTCGATGGGCTTTATCCAGCCTTTAGCGCCTCCGGTCAGGATGTCTGGCACACGGAATATGGATATGAGGGAGATGCCATCATTGTTTCGGCAGTAGGTGCCCGTTGTGGAAAATGCTTCATCGCTCAAGGCCGTTGGTCAGCTATTGCCAATACCCATGTCGTCTGGCCCGATCCTGAGAAGATTGAACTGAAATATCTGTGGTATCTTCTCAATGATGAGCAGTTTTGGATTCGAAGCGGATCGGCTCAGCCCTTTGTCTCGACGAAGAAAACCTTCGAGAAGGAAATCCCCCTACCATCCCTCGACGAGCAGCGCGAAATCGTTGCCGAGATCGAGAAGCAGTTCACCCGGCTGGAAGCCGGTGTGGTGGCTCTCAAGCGCGTTCAGGTGAATCTCAAGCGCTACCGCGCTGCGGTTCTGAAAGCCGCCTGCGAAGGTAAGCTCGTCCCAACCGAGGCCTCACTCGCCAAAGCCGAGGGCCATTCCTACGAAACAGGAGAAAAACTCCTCCAGAGCATCCTTACCGAACGCCGCAAGAACTGGACCGGCCGCGGCAAATACAAAGAACCCACTGCCCCCTATACCACCAACCTCCCAAAGCTACCTGAGGGGTGGGTGTGGTGCATGTCTGATGCAGTATTTTCATTTATCACCAGCGGTTCTCGTGGCTGGGCGGCTTACTATTCAGACAATGGTTCAATCTTTTTGCGTATTGGCAATTTAGAACACGAAGACATTCGTCTCGATCTTCAAGATATTCAATACGTTGAGCCTCCAAAAGGAGCGGAAGGAACTCGAACCGTTGTTCAGCCGAACGACGTGCTCATATCAATCACAGCAGATGTGGGAATGGTAGGGCTTGTACCAAACGGTATTGGGGAAGCATACATCAATCAGCACGTAGCACTTGCTCGGCCCCTTTCGTGCGTAAACCCAGCATACATTGCTTATTATCTCAGTGCATCTGAAGGAGGTTGGGGGCGACTGAAGAAACTTCAGCGTGGGGCGACAAAAGTGGGGCTCGGTTTAGATGATATTCGAGCAGTACCAGTACCGCTTCCTCCTCTCTCTGAACAAAAACGGATCGTCGAAGAAGTCGAACGCCGCCTCAGCGTCATCGAAGAACTGGAAGCCAGCGTCTCGGTCAACCTACAACGCGCTTCCCGCCTCCGCCAATCCATCCTTCAGAAGGCGTTTAATTGAATCTGATTGGGGCTCGCAGAATATTCTCTATAGAGTAGATTAAACAATTACTCATGCCTTCCGTTTTGCCAGTTCCGATCAATCCATCTGTGCTCGAATGGGCTCGGCAGGAGGGAGGCTATGCCGTGGACAGAATTGCAGAGCGTCTCCATGTAAAGCGAGAACGGGTCGAAGCCTGGGAGAGTGGTGAGAGACCTCCCACGTTACGACAGGTGCAGGAGTTAGCCCGTTTTCTTCATAGGCCACTTAATCTATTTTTCCTGCCCTCCCCGCCGCAGGTTCCGTCTCTTGCGGCAGAATACCGTCGCTTGCCGGGAGTGACTCCGGGGCAGGAATCCCCGGAGTTGCGGTTGGCCCTACGCCAGATGATCAATCGGAGGGAAAACGCTCTCGCGCTGATGGAGGAACTCGGGGAAGAGCCGACTTCCTTTCAATTGCAGGCTCATTTGAGGGAAAAGCCAGATCAGGTCGGCGAGAGGCTGAGGGTGGCCTTGGATGTGGATGTCTCGGTGCAAACGAGATGGAGAGACGAATGGCAGGCATGGCGCGAATGGCGTGCTGCAGCAGAGAAACTCGGTATCTTTGTCTTTCAGTTTCCGAAAGTTGAACTCTCGGAAGCTCGTGGCTTATCCCTGCTCCGTTTTCCTCTGCCTGTAGTGGCAATCAATTCCAAGGAATGGCCGGATTCCCGAAACTATACCCTTCTGCATGAGCTCATCCATGTGATGCTCGCCGCGGGAAATGAAGAGGTGCCCGCATTGCGCGAACGCCGCAGTGGGAAAGATTGGGAGCAACTGGAGCGATTTGCCGAGGCTGCTACGAGCTTCGCCCTGGTGCCGGAAAATGCTCTCCGTGCCGTACTGCCAAGTCGTCCCGATTTTTGGGATATCCCCTCTGTACGGCGTCTGGCTCGACGATTCCGTATCACGCCGCTGGCGATGGCAACGCGCCTGCAAACTTCGGGGCTGATGAGCTGGCCGGAGTATACAGCTTGGAAAAAAGGCTGGGATGACTATGTGGCCACGCTCCCACCACGAGGGGGCGGCTTCGCCCATCCGGTTGACAAAACCATCGGACGAAGTGGCCGCCCCTATGTACAACTCGTGCTTCAGGCCTTAGAGGCGAACCGCATCACATCTGTAGACGCCTCGAGGTATTTGGATCTCAAGTTTGAGCATTTTTCTAAGCTGCGGGACTCGTTGCGCGAAACTCCAGCACGAGGAGACGCCAATGAGTGATGGCTCTGGAAAAGCTATTTATTCCATCGATACGAATGTCCTCATGGACTGGCAATCGAGGTATTTTCCTACGGATGTATTTAGTTCCCTGATCACATGCGTGGATGAGTTGATCGCTCAAGAGCGTTGGATTTCCCCCAAGATTGTTCAAGAGGAACTAGAAGCGGTGGGAACTAGCGAATTAACAACATGGGCAAAGGCCAGGGCGAAAATTTTTATCCCGCTGGAGGAGGTTTTGGCTGAAGCATTGTCCATCCAGACCCGTTTTCCGGGTCTCATCGATTCAAAAGCAGTGCATGAAGAGGCTGATGCCTACATCATTGCACTTGCAAGGATCCGAGATGGTGTAGTCGTCACCCAGGAGACTCCGGCATCGGAAAAGCGTAATCCGAAGAGGACGCATTTTATCCCTGATGTTTGTCGAGAAATGGGAGTTCCTTGTATCAGTTTTCTTGGGCTGATGAGGCGCGAGGGTTGGAAATTCTAGTGCCATGACCGCCCCCGCCCTCGTCCAAAAGCTCTGGAACTACTGCAACATCCTTCGGGATGACGGGCTCTCCTATGGGGACTATGTCGAGCAGTTGACCTTCCTTCTATTCCTCAAGATGGTGGATGAGCAGTCGAAACCTCCCTTCAACAAGCCCTCGGCGATTCCGGCTGGATTCAACTGGGAATCCCTCTTGAAGCTCGACGGGGATGCGCTTGAGACCCATTACCGGCATACCCTTGAGGAACTCGGCAAGCGTCCCGGAATGCTCGGGATCATCTTCCGCAAGGCGCAGAACAAGATCCAAGATCCGGCCAAGCTCCGTCGCCTGATCGTCGATCTGATCGACAAGGAGCAGTGGACGAGTCTCGAGGTCGACATCAAGGGGGATGCCTACGAGGGCCTGCTGGAGAAGAACGCCGCCGACGTGAAGGGTGGAGCCGGCCAATACTTCACCCCTCGTCCGCTTATCGCCGTCATGGTCGAGGTGATGGCACCCAAGCCGGGTCAGACGATCTGTGATCCGGCCTGTGGAACGGGTGGCTTCCTACTCGCCGCGCATGACTACATCGCCAAGCACTTCTCCCTAGATCGCGAGCAGAAGAAGCAGCTCAAGAACGGTACCCTCTATGGCATCGAGCTGGTCGACAGCGTCACGCGTCTCTGTGCGATGAATCTCCTGCTCCACGGCATCGGGAGCGGAGCGGATGCAGGCGATCTTCCGGTGGTCACCAAGGATGGCCTCGCAGGGAAACACGGCGAGTACGATCTCGTCCTGGCTAATCCTCCCTTTGGCAAAAAAAGCAGTGTCACCATCGTGAATGAGGCAGGAGAGCAGTCCAAGGAGAGCCTGACGACCAACCGGGATGACTTCTGGGCGAGCACGAGCAACAAGCAGCTCAACTTCCTCCAGCACATCTTCACGATCCTCAAGCAGCATGGCTGTGCGGCAGTGGTCCTGCCGGACAACGTGCTCTTCGAGGGTGGGGCGGGGGAGACGATCCGCCGCGCCCTGCTCAAGCAGGCCGATGTCCACACGCTGCTGAGGCTGCCGACAGGGATCTTCTACGCGCAGGGGGTGAAGGCGAATGTCCTCTTCTTCGACCGCAAGCCCGCCTCCGATAAGAGGCCGTGGACCGAAAAGCTCTGGATCTACGATCTGCGGACCAATAAGCACTTTACCCTCAAGGAGAATCCCCTCAAGAAGGCCGATCTCGACGACTTCGTCGCCAGCTTCAATTCCAAGAACCGCTTCGAGCGGACGGAGACCGAGCGCTTCAAGCCCTTCAGCTACGAGGAGCTGATCAAACGCGATAAGGTCAACCTCGATATCTTCTGGCTCAAGGACGAAGCCCTCGAAGACTCCGCCAACCTCCCGGCCCCCGAAGTCATCGCCGCCGACATCACCGAAGACCTCGAAGCCGCCCTCGAGCAATTCGCCACCTTCGCCGAGGATCTGAAGGGGTAGTGAGATGAGCTATATCAAGATCAACACAAAGACCCTTGAGGTTGATCTTGTTCCCAAGAAGCCCATCCGTGGGGTTTTTATCCCTGCAAAACTAAAGCGTCGCGGTAGCACATACAGGAGTCGTCTCCAATACCTACTCTATTTCAAAGTCCTGTATCCTCTGGTTGAAGAGTGTGATCGAAAGAAGGGTCTAAAGGTCAAGTATTGCCTTCAGGAGCCTGATCCTTGGTTGCAAGCCTTGGGTGCATTGATGATCGAGGGAATCATCCAAGGTGCGGCATGGGATATGATTAAGGCAGCTTGCCAAGCTGCTTTGCGGAAGCTTCAAAAAGAGAACCTAGCTCCTGAACCTACAAAAAATCAGAAATCCAACACGACTCTGGGGTTCTCATGGACTGAGTTCAGTGAGGATGGAAAGCCCCTGCGTGAGTTCTTTCTCGGGGTAAAGCGTGAGATTGAATCGCTCACAAAGACGGAGCAGCGAGCTATTACAAGGAAATCTAAAAAAC
>CANKJN010000013.1 GCA_947482345.1 Spartobacteria bacterium | reverse complement strand
GCTTGCCCGGCCGTTGCTTCGCATCCGTTACGGCAGCCCGCTGCGGGGATGCTCGCGCCAAGCCGCCTTGCCCGCGGCCCATGGCTTGCCCGGTCGTTGCTTCGCATCCGCTACGGCTTTCCGCAACGGCCTCTATGCGATTTAATCAGCGGTTCCCTATACTCCCGGAAACGCAGGTTTGCCATCGGACTGGAGGCCGTTTCCCTTGTCGTGATGCTCGGCATGAGCCGCTTTGCGCGCTGCGTGCATCTCCTCGCAGGCCTCCGACCACTTGGCGAGGAAGCCGGGATTTTTGAGGAACTGTTTGGCCAGGAACTGTCCGTAGAGCTTGCCCGCTCTGACATCCGCCGGGAAATGGCGTCCCAGAATGACCCTGTACCAGGCCTTTTGCCGTGCCTGCTTGTGAAGGGCCTTGGTTTCCTGCGGGAAGGCGCTTGCAAGAAGGTTGGCCCAGACAAAGGCGCGGGTCGTGTGTCCGCTCGGATAGGCATAGCCGTCGCTCTTTTCAAGGTCGCCCGATTCCTTCCAACTCAGCGGCCTTGTCCTGGTGAAATAGTGTTTCGCCAGTTCGATGGCCTCCTTGGTTTCGTCGGTGACCTCCTCGAAAAGGGCCGCCGTCTTCGGGAGATCCTTCGCGTTGAACCAATCACCGAGGGTTTCGGAATAGTCAAAGACGCTGTCGTGGGAGGCCTTGTTTCCCCGATCGATCTGCTCCTGCGTTGCCGCGGCGCGGGCATTCTTGAGGAATCCTGTGTCGATCCTGAACTGTTCGGATCCCGGAACCGGGGGAGGGGGAATGATTGCAGGGATGTCGAAGCTCTTCGGATGGATGTAGGGGGCGGCCTGAGTCCCGGCAGGGAACGCGACGCACAGGGTCAGCGCGGCGGCAATTGAGGAAAGGAAGAGCGATCTTTTCACAAGGTGCATGGCGGAAGCGTATGGAACCCCGGGAATGAGGAAAGAGAAAAGGCAGGGATCGCAATCGCCCGCTCTATTCGTCCAGCACGGCAAGATCGCTGGCGGTCACGCGCAAAACCTCCTCCACGGAGGTGAGTCCCATGGAGGCTTTCCGCCATCCATCCTTGCGCAGGGGGATCATGCCGTCACGCACGGCCTGGTCGGCCAATTCGGTGCCGGTCGCCCTTTTCTGGAGCAACTCCTGCAGGGCCGCCGTCATCATGCAGATCTCCATGATGGCAAGCCGCCCGGCATAGCCGCTGTTGCGGCAATGCTGGCAACCGACCGGTTGGCGCAATCCTGCGGCGAGTTCCTTCGGGAAGCCGATCCTCTCGAGTTCCTCCGCGCTCATGGCGGTCGGCTTCGAGCATTTCGGACAGAGTTTCCTGACAAGCCGCTGGGCGAGGAAGGCCCGGACGGAAGAGCCCACCAGGAATGGCTCCACCCCCATGTCAAGCAGGCGGGTGATGCCTCCCACCGCGTCGTTCGTGTGCAGGGTGCTGAAGACCAGGTGACCCGTCAGTGCCGCCCGGATGGCGATATCCACGGTCTCCACGTCGCGCATCTCGCCGACCATGATCACGTTGGGGTCGCCGCGGAGGATGCTCCGCAGGGCATTGGCAAAGGTGAGGTCGATCTCGGGTTTCACCGCGATCTGGATCACGCCGTCGATCTTGTGCTCGACGGGATCCTCGATGGTGACGATGCGCCGTTCCTTCACGTTCAGCGAACTCAGGAAGGTGTAGAGCGACGTGCTCTTTCCGCAACCGGTGGGGCCCGTGACGAGGACGATGCCGTTGGGCATTCCGATGAGCGACCGCACCTTCTTTTCGACAGCGGGTTCCAGGCCGAGGCGTTCAAAATCGAAATGTTCCTGACCCAGTAACCTCAGGCTGACGTTCTCGCCGTGCACGCAGGGGATCGTGGCCACGCGCACATCGATGGGGCGGCCCTTGTGCTCGAGGGCGATGCGCCCGTCCTGAGGAAGGCGTCGCTCGGCGATGTCCAGCGAGGCCATGATCTTCAGGCGGGAGATGACGGAATCCTGCAGGACCCGGATCCTCGGAGGAACCGGCGCCTCGTGCAGGACGCCGTCGATCCGGTAACGGATCCGGAGGTCGTGTCCGAGAGGCTCGAAGTGCACGTCGGTGGCTCCCTGCTGGAGGCCCTCCCGCAGGATCTGATTCACGAATTTCATCACGGAGGCCTCGGGATCCTCCCCGTCGAGCACGTTGACCTCCTCCTTCTCCGTGACGATCTCCTCGACCCGTCCCTCCAGTAGTTCCTCGAATGTCTCGGCACCGACGCCGTAGGCCGATTTCACCGCTTCGACGAGCCGCCTGCGGGTGGTCATCACGAGCCGTACGGGGCCCGGATGGTGATGGGTGACCGCCTGCCATGCGGCGTGATCGAAGGGATCCCAGATCAGGAGACTGAGTTCCTCACCCTCGCTCTCGGTCGCTTCGGGCAGGATCTGGAAGCCCAGGGCCAGCCTTGCCGGGAATGAAGTGCGGAGATTTTCGGCGGGGGAGACCTCGGTCTCCTCCCTCCACCCGATGCGCAAAAGCCCCGAGAGTTCCCGCAGGAAGTCATGCTCGGCAACCATGCCGCTGGAAAGGATCGTTCCCACCAGCGACTGCTGGGCAAAGGTTGCCGTCGTCATCAGGCCGCGCAGGGCCTCCCGATCTGTGCAGCCGGCAAGCTCCGCGGCATGGATCAGGAGATCCTCAAGGCATGCAAAATCCGTGGCGGACTGTTGCTGCGGGATGGTCATGTCGTTGGGGCGGTGTTGGTCGGTGCGGAAGACCGTTCCTCAGAAATTATCGATCTTCTTCTGCGGGAAGAGCTGGAATTTCTTCTTCTTGGGCGTCGGAGTCGGCGTGGGGCGGAGCTTCTCCTTGAGGGTGCGGGCGCGCTGACCGAGGTCGCTGTCACCTCCCTGCTCGAGGCTGGCCTTCTCCATCGCGTCGTTTGACTCGACCACGATCGGCTGGATCATGACGACGAGTTCGCGACGGATGCGTTGCTTTCTGGAGAGTCCGCCAGCAAGGGCTCCGATCACAGGGATCCTGTCGAGGATCGGGATGCCGCGATCATCGAGGGTCTTGTCATCCTGGATCAATCCGCCGAGGACGATGGTGGCACCGCTCGGGACGCGCACGGTGGTGGTGAGTTCCTGGGTGAGGATCGTGGGGGCCTGTACTCCCCCGACATTCTGGTAGTTGCCCACCCGGTTGTTCTGTTGGGCGATGACCAGGTTCACCTCCTTGTCGGCGTTGATCAGGGGGATGACTTCGAGTTTCAGCACCGCAGGAATGTAGGTGATGTTGGCCTGGATGGTGTTTCCGAGTTGGTTCCCGCCGGCGAGCGAGGTGCTCTGGGTCTGGGAGGGGACGGGAACGTTCTGGCCGTTGAAGATGACGGCCTTCTTGTTGTTGCTCGTGTAGACGACGGGTCGTGAGAGAACCCGGAACTTGCCGGTCGATTCGAGGGCGCGGGCGTAGGTGCTCACTCCTTGGGCGATCGCCCCGTAGACGGTCAGTCCGGTGAGCGAGGAGGGGAAGGAGTTGATTGCGTTGGTGAGTCCACTGGTGACGAGGTTGGTGAGCACATTGGCAATGCTCCCGTTGACAGCTGCTCCGATGAGGTTGTTCGTCCCGCCGGTATTGATTTTTGCGAACCAAGAGGCGCCGTATTCCAGGTCGTCGTTCAGTTCCATCTGGCCAATCACCGCCGCGAGGTAGACCTGCTTGGGGCGCCTGTCGAGGAGATCGATGATCTGCGCGGCCTTTGCTTTGCTGTCGGGCGGGCCGTAAACGATGATCGAGTTGCCGCTGGAGTCTCCGATGATGCTGGTGGCACCGATCGTGGCGGATTGAGGAGGGTTTTGGGCCGCAGCGTCGGTGAGTTTGTCGGGGGTGTTCGCCACGGCTCCCCCCGTCGAGGATCCGCCGGCACCGGCGGAATTCCCCTGTTGTTGGTTCTGGGGTGTCGGTTGGGACCTGGCGTTCCCGGAGGTTGAGTCCTTGGAATCCTTGTCATCCTTCCCCTTGAGCATGTCGACCAGCACGGGGAAGAGATCTCCCACGGAGATATAGTTGAGGGGCCGTATGAGGGGTTGGTCTGTCTCGACCGGCTGATCCAGCTTCAAGATCAACTCCCGGAGATACTTGTAGTTTTCCGCCTTCACGATCATGAGGATCCTGTTGGTTCTCTTTTCGGCGATGAACTGCGCCTTGCCGCTGAGCAGACGGATGTCGCCACCGGTGGAGACCACGGCACCCTGCTGCTGTCCCCCCTGTCCTCCTTGCGGCGGAGGGGACGCGCTCCCTCCACCTGATCCTGCGCCGAACATCTGGTTCAGCGTCTCGACGACTTTCTCCGCATTGGCGCGCTGCAGGGGGATGAATTCGGTGATGATCTGGCTCGGTTCACGATCGACGACTTGGAGCAGCGCGATCGCTTTCCTGATGATCGGCGTCTTTTCCGTGATGACCAGCGCGCTGGTGTTGGGGACGGCCACGAGTGATCCGTAGGCATTCAACTGGACCACTCCCTGCACGATGGAGAGGGCTTCGGAGGGGGAGAGGAACCGCAGCGGTTGGTAGAAGCTGACGATCTTGTCGCCTTCCTGCGGAAGTTCGGATTCCTGAAGGTAGAGCGGCAGTCCCTCGGAGCGGGGCGGGCGGCTCGGTCCGAGGATCTTCACCGTCTTCTCGTCCACGGGAACCAGGGTGTAGCCGTTGAGCAGCAGGGAACTCTCGATCAGTGCGACTGCCTCTTTGGGGGGAACTGGATCGGTGACCATGATGGAGAGCTCGGGGCCCGCGAGGTTGGAGTCACGGATCAGGCGCTTGCCGGTCAGCTTCTCGTAGACTGTCAGAACCTCCGCGACGGAGGTGCGGGGAAACTGGATGGTGACGGGCTCCTCCTTGGAGGGGGCGGGTTCCTGCTGGGCTGTCAACCCCGCGAGGCTGAGAAGAAGCAATGTCGCGATCAAGAGTCCGCGGGAAGCGGTCCGGTGGGTGGATGGGATCATGGGAGCGGAGGGTTAGGGATTCTGCGGTGCCGTGACGACCGGTCGGCGGATGATGCGCTTGCTGGGCGGTGTGTTGGAAGGCGTTTTCGGAAGGGGTGGCAGAGGGGGGAGCTTCACACCGGGGGCCGGTGCGTTGGCCGAGGCCGGGGATCCGGGAGCGGGAGGGGAGGCTTGGGCCGCGGGACTTCCCGCTTCCATGAAGCCGATGGTTCCCGTTTCGCCACCGACGCGGATGGTCGCCTTGACGGGATTCTTCCCTTCACGGATCAAGGAGACGAGTGACATGTTTTTCGGATTCGGTCTGCCCGTGAGAAGCTCGCGGCTCTGGTCGGTGCGGTCAAAGACAAAGACCTGCTCCTCCCCTCCGATGGTGATGATGCCGGTCATGGCATAGCGCTCCGCAAGCGGTGAGCTCTCCTCCGCGGTCGGAAGGGAAAAGGGGGAACGGGCGATGAGTTTTCCGAACACTTCGAGTTCCCGCGGTTTTTCCCATGCCTCCGACGGGGAGTCCGTGGCGGTGGCGGCGCCAGAGCAGCAAAGGAGTGCCGCAATCAGAAGTCCGCGCCTTGGAAGCCTTGGAACTGGAAGGGGCTGTGATGCGTGGCTCATCTGGTCGGGGGAGTTGGCCCGGTGTTGCCGGTGCTGTCAACCGGTTGGAACTGCTGGCGTAGCTCCATTTCAATAAGGACGTTCGGTGGCTGCGCGTCACTCTTGATCGAAATCTTGTCGACGGTCCTCCATGCGGAGGGAGTCTGCATGGCGAAGAGCATTTTCACGAGGCCGGCAAAGGGGCCGCTCAGTTTCACGGCGACGGCCACGCTGGATCCCTGCGGCGAGGACTGTGGGGGCAGGAGATTCTCCTCGGTCACCTTCAGGCCGGCATTCTCAGCCTCCTCGCGTTCCGTTTTGAGCAGTTCGGCGCTTGCCGCATCAGGCTCGGATCGGGGTATCGGGTGGGAGTCGAGCCATGCCACGGCTGGACGGAGGATCTGCCCGCGCTCGATCCATCCGCTGCTTTCGGCGATCTCTGCCCTGGTTGCCGTGATGGCTTTACGCTGACCTGTCCTTGCCTGCAGGAATGCCCGCAAGCCGAGCAGGTTCACGACCAGGAAGAGCGCTCCGCAGAGAAGCAGGAGGAGTTTTTTTTCGCTCGGGGCAAGCCTTCTCATGGTTTGGAAGGATTACGTGCCCCGTCCATCTCGAAGCGGACGCTGTTCTTTCCCGCAAGCTGGGGCTGTCCGGCCGTCCACTCGTATTCCTGCAGCAGGGGGTTCTTCTTGAGCTGTTCGATGAAGGCGTAGGCCTGGGTGACATCGGTCGCTTCACCGGAAATCTGCAGGCGATCCTGATCCAGGGTGAACCCGGTCAGGCGCACCTTCCCGCTTTCCGTCGGAACGGCTGCCGCGGCGAGGAGATCCAGAGGGTAGGTGAAAGGGTCGACGGCCGGACGCGCGGCTTTCCACCGCTCCGATTGTCCCTTGGCCAGAAGGGCTGGAGCCGAGAGTGAGGCGGCCTCTTTGAGTTGGCGTTTCCATGCCATCCTGCGAATCAGGAGATCTCCGGCGCCCCAGAGGATCAGCAGGATGTAGAGGATCGATGCGGCCGCCGCAAAGTTGAGGATGCGCCTCAGTCTGCCTTTGCGACGACGTTCCGCGACGGCCTCCGAGGGAGGAATGTCCACGGTGCTGTCGGGCCGAAGCGGTTGAGGGAGGGCGGGGCTGCCCGACTCATTGATCCCGGCATCGGAATGGATGCGCGCCCGGGGGAAGACGTGCTGAAGTTGCCTGGAGCAGAGGTCTGCCGATCCCGGTGGCATCCCGTGAATCGCAATGGAGAGGGGGAGGTGCTCGATCACCTTTTCCGAGAGAAGCCTCAGCGCGCTCCTCTGAACGCCGCCGCCCGCATCCCGCACTTCCAGGCCGCAGAACCAAACCGGCTTCCCTTCCCGGTAAAACGCCATCCGGAGGGTTCCCCATTCCTGCCAGAGAAGCAGATCGTGCCCGTGCATGTCTCCAAACACGTTGCATGGAAACTGGAAGCGGGAAGACTCCCTCCATCCCGGAAGCATCGATTCCTCCGCGAACGGCTCTTCGGAGGCAACGGCCATCACCAAGCGTCGTCCGCCAACCTGCGCCACCGGCAGCACGGTCAGGGAGTTCTCCATGCCGCGTTTGAGAAAATGCCTGCCTGAGAGTTCCATCCGCGCAAGATCGACTGGATCCCCCTCCGAGGAGATCCAGAGGGGCCATGAAAACAGCCTGCAGGAGGGCAATGCTGTCACGATCTCACGGCCTGAGGAGATCGGGGCATCGGGTTCCAGACGCTCGGGCAGCGCGCTTCCGGCGGCGAAAAACCACCGCTCCCACGATCCCTCGAGGGGGCCCGGTCGGTCGAGTATGGTGCCCTGAGTGGTTTTGCCCCAGGCTTGCAGGTGCCGGGGAATCTTCCGGGACGGAGCCGTGGCACCGTGTTCCGGACCATCCTTGGAGGCGGCCTGTGTCATCTCTGGGTTCATTGCTCCGACCACCCTAGCATTGAGCCGGCGGGTTGGGGATCTTTTGATGAAGCTTCACTACAAATCACCGTGATCCGGTGTTTGACCCCGTTGCAGAAACCCGTGCTCTCGATGCGGCGCACACCGCCCGCGACCCCGCAACTCTCCAGAATGAGGCTGCGCTGGGCGCCGCTCACCCCCATGAGTGCGACGGCATTGGCAAGATCCGTCGGCTTCGCATCGTCGGCAGTCCCCTCGATGCCATCCTTTCCTGCGCGGAGGGTGATCCAGGCATCAGCCTGGGGGGGCGTCAATCCCAGAAAGTCCGTCAGGATCGACTTGGGGGCCCGCAGGACATTGACCGGGCCGTTGAAGTAAGTCGTGAAAAACGAACCGTGATCCGGTTTGGCCTTCATGACCGGTCCGAATCCGATCACTAGCGTCATCTCCTCAGGCGAGACGAAGGGCGCGCCGGGCGGCATTCCCGAGAGGCCCGCCGCCTCGTATTCAGGTTTCTTGGCCCCGTGAAGTGAGCGGAAGGGGGCGGGGCTCTGCCAGTCGAAGAGCCCGTCGGCCGCCTCGTCGGACTGGTTTATATCGATCCCCCAGGCCGAGAAGAGGCGCTTGAGCAGATCCCTGCGGTCCGGGACGCGGGAAAGAAAATGGTTCGGATTGATAAGTCCCGACTCATCCTTGATCACGACGGCGTAACCCTCCTCTCCGTCCTTGGATTTGGATTGCAACAGCGGATCTCCGGGAAGGACTCCCGGGTTCATGGCAACGGCGACTCCCGAGAGAGCCTGCTGCCTCGCCCGGAAGAGCTTCCCTGCGCGCGTCTCCTCGACGATCCAGCCATTGATGATCCCGGCCAGTAGAAGCGCGGTTCCGGTGAGCAGGGCGATCGTCCAGAGCACCATGGGAAGCGCCATTCCGGAGCATCGGGCCGCGGAGTGATGGAAAGGATGCCTTCTCATGACTTGGGGGAGGGAGCAGTGGTCGCGGGTGGTGTCGCCACGGGAGGAACATAAAAGATCGCCTCCACGGGATCAGGCAGGCCATCGATCTCGAGTTGGAGCCTGACCAGGGCGGGGCGGGGGCTTCCGGCCGGCCACTCCTCCTTCCAGTTGTCATCGGCGAAGAAGGACCACCGCGGTTTGCGGACTTTGGGAAGCAGGGGAATTCCCCGGGCCGCGAGGGCGCCCTCCAGTTCGCGGTCGGTGGCACGGGCTGGGATTCTCAGCATGGTGAACGTCCGGGTTCCGTCGGCGCGCGGTTTGGCGGCGAGGACAAGGGAGCCTCCCCCGAGGCTCGGCAGGCCGAAGACCCCCTGCACATTGCCGAGCGTGAGTCTCGGTTCGGGATCCCCTCCGCTGCCGCGCGCCATCTCGAGCGACACGGTGGCCTGGCCCGGGAGATTCAGCAGGGCGCCGCGCGTGATCCGAAGGAAGGCGTCGAGTCTTCTCAGGGTGAGTTGCTGTTCCATCACGGTGCGTGATGCCGTGATCGAGGAGCTTGTGATCGCGTAAACCGAGGCGGCGAGCAGGGCAAGGATGCCCATGGAGAGCACCACTTCGAGCAGGGTGAAGCCCCGCTGGGATAGCCTGGAACCGCGCTGGAAAATCCGCGTCATGGCCTGTTGATCAGGATCTCGGCCTGATCGGTCTGGGTTCCGGACTTGGTGGTAATCGTCAGTTTCTTCAATCCGGAGATCTCGGCCCCGGCGGCATTCCTGGCCGGGAAGGTGGTCAGCGATTCCTCCACGCGCACCCCGTGGTTCCGCGAGGCTTCCAGAACCCGTGGGGACCCTTCGGGCGGGGGATTGCCCTGGGAGTAGGCAAGGCGGGATTCGAGTTCCGACCTGCAGAAGGTACGCTGCCTGACTTCCAGCGCCGCCTGCAGCGCGGTGTCCAGCGCAACGGCAAGTCCCGTCACCGCCAGCATGAAGACGGCCAGCGCGATGAGGACCTCGAAGAGGGTGAACCCCCGTGTTGGCAGCAGTCTATTCCTCATCGGGAACGGGTTGACCCGTGAGCGCGTCGAACGTCGCGGTGAGTTGCCGGTCGCCTTGGCTGAGGCGGATGGAGAGCGGTTCGCAGATGCCCGCCGGATTGAATTCCCAGACCTGGTTCCGCGAAGGTTCATGGAACCTGGAATCGTTCAGTCCCTGCACCTCGAGCGTCCATCCTTCGGGCAGCGGCACTCCATCGAGTCCCGTGGAGGTGATGTTGAGCCGTCGTGGCTCCCCTTTCTCCATCGCCTCGGCACGCGTCTCGCGTGCCTTGAGGGTGATCGCCTCCATGGCGCGCTCGCCCGCCGATGCGGCGAAGGAATCAAACAGGAACGGAACGGAAGCCGAGACCAGAATCGCCACGAGGACAAGGGCGATGATGATCTCCAGCAGGGTGAAGCCCCCGTCCGCGAAGGGGAGCCTATTTGCCGATATTGCCCTCACCCTCTTCCCCCTTCGGTCCAAGAGAGTAGAGGTCGTAACCGTCCGTCTTGAACTTTCCCGGGTTCCGGTAGACATATTCATTGCCCCAAGGATCGAGCGGCACGCTCTCCATGAGCTTTTTCCATTGCTGGGGTTTTGGTGCCGAGGAGGGCATCTGGACCAATGCCTTCAGTCCCTGCTCGGTGGTTGGTTTGCGGTAGTTGAGCATCTCATAAGTCCGGAGTTGCATGGAGATGGCTTGGATATCGCTCTTCACGCGCTGTTCCTTGGCCACATCAACATTGCCCGAGATCAGGCTGATGGCCGTCCCCAACAGCACGGCGATGATGCTGAGCACGATCATGATCTCCAAGAGAGTATAGCCCGCCTCGGTGCGCAAACGGCGGGCCGTTGAAATCCGGAGTCTCATCATCGGGGTGGGTATCTGTTGAGTGATCATTGTCGGCAGAAACATCTCCTCCAAGTCGGGCTAGCGGTCAAGAGTCGGATTGGTCACCTTGGGAATCACTTGCGGCAATGTCGTGCGATAGAGCGAGGAGGGGGCTCCGTACTGCGAGCCGTTGGAGAGGATGTTGGAATCAGGGATTGTGGCCGCGGAGTTTGGCAGGAGAGTTGCGGGCGATGCCGGGGCACCTTGCACTGCGGCCGGGACTTGAACTGAGCCAAGGACTTGGCCGGGGACTGCGGGCTGAACGGGGGTTGGGAGGAAGAGGAGTTCCATGGAGGCATTCCTGACAAGGACGGGCTTCCCCTCGTCACCCGATGAGCGCCTGAGGGTCAGGCTCACGGAGTTCTCCCCCTCCTTCCAGAGGCGCGGCGGGACATAGAGGCTCCCCCTCCGCCATCCGGCCCTGATAAGCCTGCCGGTCGTGGAATGGATGGTGCCTGAATCCTGAAGAGGGAATGACTCCATGCCCATGGCCCCGAGCGACTCCCCGTTCAGGCTGATCTCGATCCACGATTCCGGATCGAGTCCCGCGACTTCCGAGCGGATCCAGGAGCCATCGGGGAGGGATCCCAGTGGCACGATGATGTCGAGTTGTCCCGGAGAGTCGAGCCGCGATGCTGTGGTGATGAGTTCCGCATGCACGGTGCGTCCCTCGGTCCGGTCTCCCCCAGGCTGTACGGAGGGGGTGTCGTAGACTTCCGACAGGGCAAGGACACGATCCCTGCCGACCACCAGACCGGGTACGAACCCGTTGCCCGTCGCCATGGCTGCCACACCAAGCTCCCTGCATGGTTGGACGCTCACCGTCAGAAGGCGCGAGAACCTTCCCGCAAAGGAAACCCGGAGAGTTCCGCCATCCAGCGTGAGCCCCTGCGGAATCAGGATCGTGCGCGCGTTCAGACCGGGTGCCACGCCTGTCTCGCCGAGACCTGTGCTGAGCAGGGTCCGGTCTTTTTGGGGAGAGATCCACTCCGCCACGGGACCGCCGTCACCATTGTCATCGAAGACCACGGTGAGAGCATGGAACCCGATCTCATCCTGGGATGCCAGAGGGGAAAGCGGCACCTCCACGGAATCCGATTCAGGCGTGATGCGGACATCGCCGGAGAACCACCGCGGGATGGCGTTGGTGGCCGCGTCATTCCGGAGATTGATGGTCAGCGGGGGGATCGGGGGCAGGGAGTCATTCTCAGCGCCCCGGAGGGAGACGAAGCCGAGCATGCCCGATACCAGCAAGGTGGTGGCAAGACGATGAACGGTTCTCATGGGCCTCTTACCTACCCGTCGGAAGGATTCTGTCCAAGGGATTTATGAGGGGAGTGGGGGGGAAATGAAAAATGAAGAATGGAAAATGAAAAATGTAGAATAAAGGCCGATGGCTGTTGGGAGTTGGGAGTTGGGTTGAGCGGTGGAAGTGGTGTTCAACTCCGAAGAAATAGCGAAGAACTCAAAAATCACTTTGACAGGTCGGCCACTCTTGGAATCGATGGGATGGATTCCCGATCGCTCCGACCATGCCTTTTTTCAATTTCAGCGCCGTTGATGCCTCAGGCCGCTCCGAGAGCGGGCGCATCGAGGCGTTGTCGGAGTCCGATGCCTACCGGAGACTGCGTGAAAGGGGGCTCCAACCCGGAAAGATCACGGCCGAGGGAGATGTTCCCCGCGCGGCCAAGGGGAAGTCCGCCCGCCCTCATTCCGTGGATCGGTCAGCTCCGGAGGGGGGGCTTCCCCGGCTCACCGGTAAGCAACTGCTGTTCTTCACCGAGGAGCTGGCCGAGTTGCTCGATGCCGGCCTGCAGCTCGAGGGGGCCTTGAAGGTCATCGAGCAGCGGCAGGAGCGCTCTCCGGTCAAGATCGTCGCCTCCCGGCTTCGCCAGCAGGTGAGGGAGGGAGTGGGCTTCTCGACAGCCCTGCGGGGATGCGGCAAGTCCTTCGATCCCCTCTACTGCAACCTCGTGGCCGCTGGCGAAGCGGCAGGTGCGCTCCCCCAGATCCTCAAACGCCAGTGCGCCCATCTTGAGATGGTCGGCGAGTTGGGCAAGAAAGTGACCTCGGCATTGGTCTACCCGGCGATCGTCTTCAGCTCGGCGATCCTACTCATGTTCATCTTCCTCACCTTCCTGGTGCCCCAGCTTTCGGTTCTGCTCGGAAAATCGGGACAGAAACTCCCCGCCATCACGCAGGCGCTGATTTCCGTCAGCCTCTTCTGCGGTCATTACTGGTGGGCGATTCTGCTGGTCATCGTCGGGCTTGCGGCGGCCATCCGCGCCGCCGTGGCGACGCCCACCGGGAGGGATTGGTGGCACAGGCGGCAGCTTGATGTTCCGGTGGTTGGTCCCGTCCTGAAGACACGATTCTTTGCCGAGATGACCCAGAACCTCTCCACGCTCGTTTCCAACGGAGTCAGCATGCTTGCCTCTCTCGAGCTGATGAAGGGAGCCACTTCCAATGTCTACCTGCAGGGATTGCTCGGGGATGTCACCGCCTTGGTGCGTGAGGGATCCTCGCTGGCCTCCGCACTCCGTAGAACGGGATTCTTCCCGCCCGTCCTGCTCGACATTCTCGGGGTGGGGGAACAGACGGGGGATCTCTCCGGATCGCTCCTGCGTGCGGCCAAGAGATACGACCGCGAACTGGCCGGTAAAATCCAGATCCTCACCACGCTCATCCAGCCCGCCGTCATCCTGATCGTCGCCCTCTTTGTCGGAGTCGTCGCCTACTCCATGATCTCGGGAATCCTCTCCAGCGTGAATGCGCTCCGGGTGAGGTAAGGGGGGAGGGGAAAAAGGATGAAGCGCTAGTGTTGCCGGATTTCCTGATCGGATCACATGCCCTGCACCACACAGGGCGGCTCTTGGCCCGGGACAGGGGATACTACCGGGATTATTTTTCAAAACTGAAACTCATTGAACCCGAACTCCGAAGATGAAATGTGATGCAGTCTGCGAAAGGGTTGATCAGGTTCGAGTGCAGCGAGCGGCGAGTCTCATGGGAATGAGCGAGTCAAGGGGAGCGTCGGAAGGTTGGAGTTTTGATTCGGCTGCGCTCCAAATGAATAAACAAAAAAACCGTTGCAATCAGGGTGGGGGCTTTTAACCTTTCCCTCACTATGGCCGACGTATCCAACAAGTATCCCGAGAATGTCGCAGGAGCCTACTACTGCGACGACCAGTGCATCGACTGCGATCTTTGCCGCGAAACCGCACCCGCCAACTTCAAGCGCAACGAGGATGGCGGTCACTCCTATGTCTTCAAGCAGCCCGAGACTCCCGAGGAGGAGGCTCTCTGCAAGGAGGCCATGGAGGGCTGCCCCGTCGAAGCCATCGGCAACGACGCGGCCTAGTTTCCCTTTCCCTGCCCTGGGCATGACACCGGCAGGTGGCCGTTTCCCCGCGAAATGGACCGCCGCCAGGCGTCTCCTGCAGGAGTGGCGCGGCTTTGATGAGAGCGCACGTCCCGACCGCGCATCGCCGGTCGCCGATATCCTTGGTAAGCTTCTTCCCCAGCTGGGGCTCGACACCCGGATCAAGGAGGCCGACATCACGGCCGCATGGAGGGGCATCGTGGGGGAATTCATCGCCCAGCATTCCCAGCCCGAGCGACTGGTGGCAGGCACTCTCCACATCCGCGTCATCCAATCCAGCGTCCGCTACGAGCTCGACCGTACCTGGAAGCCCGAGATCATCCGCAAGCTCCGGGAGCAATTCGGGGAAAAGGTGATCCGCAACATCAAGTTCATCCTCTGATCATGGGAACCGAACGCATCATCGAGATACGGGGACTGGAGCTGAAAGCCCGGGTCGGGGTGCCTGACGGGGAACGTGCCGATCCCCAGCGCCTCCTGTTCGACCTTCGCTTCGCCGCCGCCGATCAGCCGTCTGATCTCGGCGATGAGATCGGCCTCACCATCGACTACCATGCGGTTGCCCTGCGGGTTGCGGCGATCGTAGAGGAGCGTCCGCGCAAACTGATCGAGACTCTGGCCGACGACCTTACGACCTCTCTTCTCCCGGAATTCGGACTACGCTGGATCGAGATCACCGTCCGCAAATTCATCCTCCCCAACGCGGAGTGGGTGGCTGTTTCCATTCGACGGCAGTAGAATGGAAAAAGGGTGGGAAAGTGCGAAAGTGAAAAGTAGGAAAGTTCATTCCCTACGGTTTCGCTTTTTACCCTGAGCCCTTACTTCGTTCTCAACCAAGCCGCAGGGAAGCGGTTTTCGTTGTGTTTTATGGTTTTTCGGTGCCTTCAGCCTTCAGTCTAAACTGCTTCAGTCTTTTCATTCCTTAGTCAAACATCAGCACGATGTAGGCGGCGAAGAGGAGGAGATGGACGAATCCCTGCAGGATATTCGTCTGTCCCTGGCCGAAGGTGATGAAGCAGCTTCCGAGCGTGACGGCCAGCAGGGTCATGTAGGACGGGGAGAGGCCGAGGTGGATCGGTTTTCCGGAGAGGATGCCGATGGCCAGCGCAGCGGGCACGGTCAGGCCGATCGTGGCCAGCACCGAGCCGAGCAGGACATTCACGGAGCGCTGCATCTGGTTGCGTGCCGATGCCTTGATTGCGGCGAGGCCCTCGGGCGCAAGGATCAGGATTGCGACGACGAGACCGACGAGTTCCACCGGCAGGCCCCCTCCGCGCACCCTGTAATCGAGCAGGTGAGCGAGTTGCTTGGAGAGCAGGACAACCGGGACAAGGTGAAGGATTAGCAGAACCGCCTCGACGGCGATGGATCCGTGACTGACGGAGTGTCGGGGTTCCTCGGGTTCCCAGTCCGTCTCATTGAAGAACTCCCGGTGCCTCATCGTCTGCACGGCGAGGAAGACTCCGTAAATGATCAGCGAGAGCAGGATCAGGCTGGCCGCATGAAGCGTTGAGAATATTCCGTCGCCTCCCGTGCGAGTGAAATTGGGAAGCACCATCGAGAGGACCGAGAGCGGCAGGATCAGGCCGAGGAATGAATTCACCCCCTTGAGGTTGAAGTTCTGCTCGCCGAATTTCAGACCACCCGTGAGCAACGCGGTTCCAAGCAACCCTCCCAGCACCACCATGACGACGGAGAACATCGTGTCCCTGGCCAGTGCCGGGTTGTTGCCGTTAAGCATCAGGGCGGAGATCATCATCACTTCGATGCTCGTGACGGCGAGGGTGAGAATGATTGTGCCGAGCGGTTCGCGGAGAATTTCCGCAAGGTGGTCGGCGTGACGCACCACGGAGAACGAAGCCGCAAGCATGACCGCGAAGAGCCAGAGAAAGAGAAGCCATCCGAAGCCGAGCCCGGGATTCGTTCCCAGCCAGTCATGGCCCTTGATCAGGAAGGCCGCCGTGGTCCCGTAGCCGACCAGGAGCACCCACTCGCGGCGGATCAGACCCGGGAGGAATCCCTGACGTTCGGATGGATCGTTTTTCATAAAGGAGTCAGTGCTGTTTCGGGATCACGCTGATCGTGCCGTCGTTTTCGAGGATCGCCGCCCTGATCGCGTTCAGGTCGGCATGCCCGGCCTTGTGGACGGCGGCGATGAGTTCCTGGCGCGTGATCTGGGCGTCGGCCAGGACGTTTTCATAAACCTTGCCGTTATGGAAGAGTACCTGCGGATTCCCTTCGATGAGTTGCTCCATCGTCTTGCTGGAGGTGGTGATCCTGCCGACGATCCAGTTCGCCGCGACCAGGGTTACGGCGAGGATCACTCCTGCCGTGACCGAGTTGTCGCCGCCATTCATCGAGTTCTGCACCGCGTTGCTGAGCACCATCAGCAGGACCAGATCGAAGGGGCTCATTTGTCCTATCTGACGCTTGCCGGTCGCCCGCAGCAGAAGGATCAGGAAGAAATAGATCAGCAATCCCCTTCCGATGAGTTCCCACCAGTGAATCGACATGTTCCACATCCCTCCCGATTATCGGATTCGACCCGGGGCTTCCACTCCTTTCGGGTTGTGATTCGGGGTTGGTTGTCCTTCACTGCATGCCATGAAGTTCCTTGGGAGACTCGCCCTCTTGGGCTTCACGATCACCACCATGAGCGCCGCCGATGTCACCGCCGTCATGAAGAGCCCTTCGCTGGTTTACCGGCTCAAAGGGAGCAATGGGGCGTTCCTTGGTCAGATCCAACCCTCGGGAGGCGTCCTCTCGGTCGGATGTGACGGTGAGACCATCGCGATCCTCTCGCCGCACGGAGTCGTCTCCCGTTACAATGCCGAGAGCGGCGCCTTCATGGG
Source organism: Spartobacteria bacterium (assembly GCA_947482345.1). Lineage (GTDB taxonomy): Bacteria > Verrucomicrobiota > Verrucomicrobiia > Chthoniobacterales > UBA6821 > UBA6821. The sequence goes on along the minus strand of CANKJN010000013.1, from coordinate 18,643 downwards.
CCAGATGCAGCCCGGTCCGGGATGCAATGGTGTCCAGGTCACCGGGGGCGTCATCCTTGTCCAGTCACCGCACCTCGTCCGCCGTTACAATGCACGCAACGGGGCCTTCATGGGCCAGAGCCAGTTTTAGTAAGGGATGAGATTTGAGTCGGCGCAAAGGCGCCTCCGGGCGCGATCTATCTGCCCTCAACGGATCAGGACACGCCAGCTGGAATTCGAGAGGGATTCCCTGAGGGACTTGAACACCTTCGGGAACTTCGCGAGCCACGCCGGAGGCTTCCCTCCTTGGATGAGGTGATCCAGTGCTCCAAGGAAGAGCGGGATCTGTTCCTCATCCGCGACCTGCAGATCCTCCGGGAAGCAGGCATCCAGGATCCATGTGCCTCCCTCCGTTGTGATCGCCAGCTCACCCGCCCATCGTGCGATAGTCGTGGACGGCTTTCCGGGGAAACGTTCACCGATCATTGCCAGAATCCGCTCCCGATCCGGAACCGTCAGCAGCAGCGCGAGGAAGAAGCGGTGCTCCACATCCTCGATGGAGGAGCGCATCGCGACCAGGGCGTCGCGACGGACGATCTCGTCGAGCGTCGGTGAGATCATCACGGCGGCTTTCCCATGCTTCTTGGCGAAGGTCTTCCAGACCCGTTCCCAAGCCCCGATCGCCCGCAGGTGACCCATGCAGTTCTGCAGGATGAAGAATCCCCGCTCCAGATCGAGCTTGCCCACCATGGTGTTCACCAGGGACGCATAGCGGTCATCACCCGTTCTCTCCATCGCGTCTAGCAACTGCTTCCTGCGCAGGGTCAGGGCATCCTCCTTCACCGGATCGAGAGCCACATGAGGCGGAAGGTACGTGAACTGCGGCGATGAGCCGGGATCAGAGTGAGTCCTCACCACCACCGTCACGGAGGGCGTCTCCAGATGGAAGAGCGAGTGGATGCATCCGTTACCCGAGAGGATCGGAACCGTTGATCCGGTCTCCAGGAGTCCGGTTTTTTTGAGCTTCAGATCACCAAGGCGGAAATGGGCCGTGACGGGGAGGGGATTCAGGAACTCGAACTCCGAGTGGATGCTCGACCCCTCCATCACGTGAAAGGCTCCCGAGAAACCGTGCTGGTGGATATCAGTCGTCCCATCCAGCCAGAAGAGCAATTGGATGTAGAACTTAGGGTTATCGTACACGATCAACTCCGGTTGCCCGAATCCGGAGGAGGTCTGGAAAGACTGCTCATCCTTCAGCAGGAAATCGCTCATCAGCGCCTTCAGATCGACATGCTTGGCCGGAGGCTTTTCCGTCAGCGCCTTGGTGGCGATGGCCGGAAAGGCTTCAAGTGAGAAGTTTTCCTTCTCCCATCGTGCGTAGACCCTCTTTCCCAGTTCACTGAAGTACGTGTTCATTGGGTCGACTTTCCTTCAGGAAGCCCTTTCCGGCAAGATTGGACCCAACTCCTCACAAGAAACCCCCGTGTTTATGAAAAAATCAGCATTGTTGGAGGGGTACTGGACTTCCTGCGGCTTGTCGTTCGTAGAGCTCCCTTGCCGATACCAGATCCTCAAGCGCGAACCGAAGAATCCGGAACTTTATTCGGCTCTTCGCTATTGGAAGTGGGGAAATGTTCCAAAAAGGCATGGAATGAGTTTCACGCAAAGGGACGCAACGATCGCAAAGGGGTGCCGCCCTGAGGGTCACGCATTCGCGTTGATCTACCTTCAGCACTTCAGCCTTCCTCCGCTCCATCGGGCCCTACTCTTTGATCCTACCTTGGCGACCTTGCGCCCGTTGAGTGAAAATACATCTTTCAATCAACCCACTGCAAACAGCGAGGTGCCAACATTTCACCTCTTTAACTCCTTTAACACGGCCTCCTATGTTCTCAGAAATTCCCAATGCAAATTACGGGTTTAATCTTAAGGAACCGCTGATTAAATCGCATAGAGGCCATCATGGGATTTAATCAGCGCTTCCCTTGAGAGCTTGCCCCCCGAAGCTTCTCTTGGCTTGATCATGGGATGCGCTTCCTGACCGCGCCCCGTCCTGCCCGGCTTTTGTGCGCCTTTCTCTTGCCGTTACTTGCCGCGGGATGCAGCACGCTTCAGTCGCGTTCTTCCAGTCCTGCTCTCTATGACTCGAAGCCTTTGTCCGTGGAATGCGGGAAGGCCTCCTTTTACGGGGGCCGCTGGATCGGGCGCCTGACCGCCAATGGCGAACACTATCACGCGGCAGATTGCACGGCTGCGCATAAGAAACTCCCGTTCAACACGATGGTCCGGGTCACCAACCTGAGAAATGGCAAAAGCGTGATTGTGCGTATCAATAATCGCGGCCCCTATGCCAAGGGGCGCATCCTCGACCTCAGTATGGTGGCCGCCAGGAAGATCGAGATGATCGGCGACGGGATCGTTCCCGTGCGGGCCGAAATCCTCAAGCCGATCGAAGTGATCCGAAAGCCGAATCGTGTTCTGGAGCAGGGGAGATAGGGGTAGTGTTGAGGATTTCTGGCGTCCCCTATTTGGGGTCCGCATGGGTTCGGGTAGGGGAGGGGCCCTGAATGTTTCGTCGATTTCCATCAGCGAACCGGGAGCGTTGAAAGCGAAAGAACCACAAAAATCATTGTTGAATTAGAACGGACTTCTCTTATGTTCCATCAGATCTCATGAACTCCCCACGTCGCCTCCTCAGCACCTGCCTCCTCCTCGGATTCCTCTTCATCGGTTCAGCCGCCGTCATGGCTGAAGAAACCGGAAAGAAAGACCCCAAGGCCGGTCACTCAAAGACCCTTCTTGAGACCCTGGTCGAGGGCGGATGGGTCATGTTCCCGATCGGGATCATGTCGATCCTCACCGTCTATCTCGCCACCGACGGCGTCATGCGCACATCCATCAGGAAGACTGCTCCTCCGGCTTTTGAAACCGAGGTGAAGCGTCTCTTCCAGGCGGGAGACTACGTCGGAGCCTACGCCTTCTGCAGGGACAACAAGTCACCCCTGACCAATGTTCTTCGTGTCGGCATCTCGCTGCTCGGGGATGGCAAGACCATGGTCGAGGAGGGAATGGTTTCCGAAATGCACAAGGAGAGCGCCTCCTTCGGTACGCAGATCAACTACCTCTCCGTCATCGGTGTCGTCACCCCGATGATCGGACTCCTCGGCACCGTCACCGGCATGATTAAGGCCTTCAGCACCTTGGGTAGCTCCGGCATTGGCGATCCCTCCAGCCTCTCGGGCGCCATCGGAGAGGTGCTTGTCGCCACCGCGAGCGGCCTTGTCATCGCCATTCCCGCCTTCGGCATGTTCTACTTCCTGCGCAGCCGCTCCACCTCGGCCATGCACCACATCCAGGACGTGATCAACCAGCTCTTCCGCAAGATGCCCTATGATGTCCTTGCCGGCGTCCACATCAGCGGCGAGGAGATCTACGCGAACGTCCCCAACTGGGTCTCCTACGAGGAACCGGCTGCCGAGGAATCCGCCGCCGAGCCCGCTGCGGCCTAACCTCCCCGCCCTCATCGCACCATGGCAGGAGGAGGAGGAGGACTAGAAAAGGGCGAGCCCGATTTCCAGATCGCGCCCATGGTGGATGTCCTGCTGGTCATCCTGATCTTTTTCATGGTCATCACCTCCGCCCAGGTGCTCAATATCGACAAGACCATCAAGCTCCCCCTTGCCCCCGAGGCCGCCAAGAAGGACGATTCCCGATCCGAGGCTGTGGTCAATGTCCGCTGGGATGCGGCCTCCAGCACGGCCACCTTCAACTTCCAGGACCACCTCTACGCCAAGTCATCCGAGTTCATCGAACCGCTCAAGGCGGCCAAGGCGCTCGGCGAGCAGACAGCCGCCGCCAAGCCTGGCCAGAACCCGGAGTTCCGCCTTGTCATCCGGGCCGACCGCGATGTTCCGGCGTTGTTCGTCTCACAGGCAATGAATGCCGGGGCCGAGGCCGGAATCTCCGACATCTCCTTCTCCTCGGTGAACCGTGACTAAGGAAGCACGCTCCGCCACCAATCCCCGCCACCTATGAAGCCCTTTGTGAACGAAGATGACGGAACCATGGGCTTCCAGATCGCGCCGATGGTCGATGTCGTCTTCGTCATCATGCTCTTCTTCATGGTGATGGCCGGTGCCGTAAAGGTGGAGAATGAGCTCACCACCCGCCTGCCCGGCAGCGCCGAGAACTCTTCCGCCACCGAGTTCAACGACGAGACCATCATCGGTATTTCCGACGAGGGGGAGGTCACACTCAATGATGAACCCTTCGACACCCCCGAGAGCGCCGATCTCCCCCAGTTGCGCGCCACCCTCATGCGTCTGAAGGAAAACGCCGACAACGCCAAGCAACCCGCGATCGTCACCATCAACAGCGAGGCTCGCGCCAAGTACAGCCGCACCATCGACGTCCTCAATGCCCTCGCGGCGGCCAAGATCACCAACGTGACCTTCAACGTGAACGAGGAGTAAACGCAAAAGGAAAAACGAAGAAACTCCGATCTCCGACATCTTCTCCATTCCCGCCATCACCCCTTCAGCTTTCACTTTTTCACTTTTCTCTTTCTAACCCCCCTCCCTCAGGTCTCCTCCCTCAGGTTTCATCCTTCAACTTCCCTCCCCCCCCCTTCCTGCCATGTCCGCCACACCCGACCATCCCGAATCCGAACCCGCTCCCGTGGCCGGGGATGCCTCATCGGTGACGGCGGAGCATGTCGTGCACGAAGTCGATGACACGCACCATCAAGCTGTCCACCATGCAGCGGCCTCAGACCTCCACGTAGCCCCCTCCGAGCCTCATCCCCTGAAGCGTAACCTCTGGCAGCGCTGGATGGCCTGGAGCGGAAGCTTTTTCGTCCTTAGTCTCCTTGTGCATGTCCTGCTGATCGGCGGGGCGACCGTCTTGGTTGTCCAGGTCGTGGCGGGGCGGAAGGAGAAGCTCAAGTTCACCGCACCTCCTCCGAGTTCCGCCGGTCCCAAGACCGTCGAGCACAAGGTGAAGCTCTCCAAGGCCACGGCCAGCGCCCCCAGCGTCTCCAAGCGCATCACCTCCACGGCGCCCAGTGCCGCCATCGCCCTCCCTCCCATGGAGATGAACTCCAGTTCAAGTCCCGATGTGATGGCCTCCGTCATGAGCGGCCTCGGAACAGGGAGCCTCGGGGTTGGAGCCGCCGCAGGAGGGGGTGCCGCGGGCGGCGGCGCCTCGATGCCTGGCGGAGGACTCACCGCCTTCGGTTACAAGGGAGGGGGAGGGGCCCCCGGTCTCAAGGTCAATCTCTACGATCTCAAGCAGAAACCTGATGGCTCCCCCACGGATATCGGCGAGGACTTTAAAAAAGGGGCTGTCGCCGAGAAGCTGTGCGACTATAAAATGGAGTTGGATCTGCAGGCCTTCATGGAGGCAAAGTGGGATCCGAAGTTGCTTGAGAAGAAGTATTACAAGGCCAAGGACACCATCACTTCCTACCAGCTTCATCTTTACTCACCTCCGAGCGGTATTCCACAATCCGAGGTCCTCAAGGCCTTCGGGGCGGAATCCAACGTCAAGCCTGGCTACTTCATCGTCCACTACACCGGAAGAGTCTCCGCACCCAAGACTACTACATACCAATTTTGTACTGCACCATTGCCTTACGTAGAGGGTACTTATGCGATCCGTTTTGATGAAAATAACATAGAGTGCAGTGCCCCTCCCGAAAATGTGAAAAAGCTATTTCCCCTCGGAACACATCGCCCGTTCAAGACATCAGCGGGGAGAACCTACCCTATTGATATCCTTGTGGTGTTTGGAGCAAACCGAGGTAATTATCGGCAGATGGTGAGAATTATGGATATGAATCGAAAAGAGCCTTATCCGCCTAACCCCTACAAGGACAACAGCTATGGCGATGTTCTCTACCCACTGTTTCAGGTCAAGAGTGGTCTCCCACTCCCTGAATATGCCCCGGCCGACTGGTCGAAGAGGCCTCCCAATGCCCCCCCTTCCTGGCAACCTGGGGAAAGGCTTGGCCCGAAAATTGAGGAGTCCATTGTCTTCCCCGCACAGAAATAAAGAAACTCCCGCGCGAGCAAAACCTCCGTTCGACACATACAGCCCCGCACTTTTGCAATGAAGATTTTGCCAAGCTCAGCAGGAATGGCCATGACCGCAGTGACCGGACATTCTCTTCCTGGCAAGGCCTGCACACTTGCATCCTTGCTCCTGACATTCTCACTCTCTCTCATGGGACCCCTGCTCCACGCCGAGGATTCCCCGGAGGAGATTTTCAAGCAGGGTGGCACGGCTTTCCAGGCCGGCGACTTTGCGGGTGCGGCCAAGAAGTTCGAGGCCGTGCTTGGAATGGGTCCCCAGGGGGAGAATCTCGAGCTGATCCTCTTCACCCTGGCGGCGACCTATTACAATCAGAAGGACCTGCCCAAGTCTGAGGAGTATTTCAAGCGGGTGGTCACGGAGTTCCCCAACGGCAAGCAGAAGAGCAAGGCGCTCGTCTCGCTTTCACAGATTCAGTCACAGTCTGGCCGCAAGGCGGAGGCCGCAAAGTCGCTTGAGCAGGCAGCCGAGGTCGGTGGTGACCTCGGCGACCGCGCCAGGTTCGCACAGGTCTCCCTGCTCATGGAGGCCGGGAAAACCGACGAGGCCGTCAAGGTGCTTCAGAAGCTCATCGCCGCCGGCATCAAGGATGACCAGTCGGTGCAGGCGGCCATGGCGCTGACCGAGATCGAGGCCAAGAGGGGCAACCTGGACGAAGCGCTCAAGCTGCTGGACCGCTTGCAGGCGGCCAGCAACATCATCGACAATCCCCTCCAGCTCGACATGCTGGCCGTGCGGATCGGGGACGGCCTGCTCGCCAAGGGGGAACGCCAGAAAGCCCTTCGGATGTACGCCATCGTGCGCCCCCAGGACGTGGTGACCTCCCTTCAGAAAGACCGGATCGCCACGATGGAGAAGACGATCTTGGATAACAAGGCCAGCCTCCAGACCAATCCCAAGGCCTTCATGGAGGTCAACGCCGCCAACGCCCGCATCGCCAAGGACATCGAGGATCTCAAGAAGTCCCTGGATCAGTATGCCAAGCTCCCCGATACCACCTCAGCGATCCGGTTGCGGCAGGTCAAGGCCTACGACGAACTCGACCTCAAATGGGAGACCATCCTCATCTGGGAGAATCTCCTCGGGGGGAAGGATCCCAAGATCCGCGAGGATGCCCTCTTCAGCATCGCCTCCGCCTACTGCGCACTGGTGAGGCCCGACGACGCCGTCCCTGCGCTCGACCGCTACATGGGGGAATACCCCTCCGGAAAATACGCATCCCAGGCGGGATTCCTGAAGGGGGCCGTCGCCCTGGAAGCCGGTGACTTTGCCAAGGCCGAGACGGTCTTCTCCACCGCGCTCGAGAAGGCCCCCGACTCCCCTCTGGCCGGCGACATGCAGTTCCTGATGGGGAACACCCAGTTCGCCCAGGCGGCCGATCCCGAGAAAAAAGACAAATACAAGCAGGCCATCGAGAGTTACAAAAAATACCTCGCGAAATACCCCTCAGGCAGGTTTGCCGAGGAGGCCCAATACCGTCTTCCGCTTTGTTACTTCATGATCGGCGGCCAGGAGGGTTACACCAAGGCCCTCGAGGGATTCCAGGCCTTCGTCAAAAAGAACCCCCAGGCCCAGTACGCCGGGGATTCCGAGTACCGCATCGCCCTCTGCTACAACGCCGCCGAGAAATACGACGAGGTCATCAAGCGCTGCGACGAATGGAGGAGTAAGCACGGGGGCGAACCGATGCAGGCCGAGGTCATGGCCCTCCAAGGGGACGCCTACGCTGCCAAGGAGATGCCCGCCGAATCGGCCGCAGCCTACCGGAAGTCGGTCGATCTGAGCGATTCCGAGGAGGTTCTCAAATACTCCCTCTTCGAGGCCAACAAGCAGTATCAGAAGCTCAACCGCTGGGACGAAATCGCCGACATGTTCAGCCTCTTTGCCTCCCGGCATCCGGATCATCCCGCCGCAACCGCGGCCGTCTACTGGGTTTCCAAGGCCAAGATCAAGGACGGGAAGGCCGAGGAGGCCAAGCAGTATCTCGCCGAGACCATCCTCAAGACCATCAACGACCGCAAAAAGGACGCCGTCGAGCAGCTCCTGGCCCAGTTGGCCCAGACTTGTTCCAAGCGAATCCGCCCGCCGCTCGTCGCGAAGGAGGGCGCTCCGGCCGCAACTCCGGCACCGTCCGCACCCGCCTCCACCAACGCCGTCGCGGGACCGGAAGCTCCGCCCCGCCCTACTCCCGCACCGACGCCCCCCTATGACGCGGACGCCGACTTCGCCAAATACCTCGACGAGGAGAAGGTTGCCGCCGTCGGGACCAACTCCCTTGCCAAGGCCCGACTCCGCTACGCACAGGCGGAACTGGCCGGCTTCACCAAACGGCAGGAGAGGCAGAAGGAGCTCATGGCCTCCATCTACCGCGAGTTTCCAGCCGATCAGCTCAGCGCCATGCTCCTGGCGCAGTGCGGCGAGATCGCCCTGGAAAAGGGGGAACTCGACAAGTCCGAGGCCTTCTACAAGGAACTGATGACCTCCTTCCCAAAGAGCGACCTGCTTGAATACGCCTACTGCGGCATGGGGGAAGTCTCCCTGGCGCGCGATCAGCCCGCCGAGGCGCTTCGCTGGTTTGACGACGCTGTGGAGAAGGCGAACGCCGACGCCAAGCTTGCACAAGTCACCTACGGGAAGGGGAAAGCCCAGCTCGGCATGGGAAAACTTGACGCTGCCAAAAAGACCTTCGAGGAGGTCGCCGGCAACAAGGAGTGGCGCGGCGAGGTCACGGCGAGGGCGCTCCTCTCGCTCGGAGAGTTGGAAGAGAAGAGGGGCAATACCGCAGCCGCCATCCAGTATTACCAGCGCGTCTTCGTGGCCTACCAGCGCTACCCCGACGTGGTGGTCACAGCCTACCTCAAGGCCGCCGACGGCTTCATCAAGCTCGGCGAGCCCGCCAAGGCCGCGGCCCATCTCCGGGAAATGCTCTCCAAACCGCGTCTCGCCCAGATCCCTCGTGCCGCGGAGGCCAGAAAGAAACTCGAGGGACTTCCCGCCGCACCGGCTCCGGCAGAGTCCCCTGCGACGGGTGCCGCGCCGGCCGCCTCCACTGCCCCTGCCACGCCATGATGACCCTCACGACACCCCAGCGCCCCCGCGATCTTACCCGGAGGCTCACTCTTCTCTCCCTTCTCTGGCTCGGGTCCGCGTGCATCCTGCGTGCCGAGAATGTCACCCTGACCGACGGTCAGGTCTATGCCAACACCACCCTTAGGAAAGCGGGATCCAACGTCATGATCCAGGTCGTCATGCCGGGAGGGGGATCGATGGAGATGGGATTACCTCTTGCCAGGATCGCCAAGGTCTCTTTCGCCGAGCCACCCGAGCTTGACAAGGCCTCCGAGGCCGCCTCTTCCGGCAACGCCACCGAAGTTCTGGCCCTGACTGAGGCCTTTGTCGCCAAGCAGGGAGATCTCAAGGAGCTCCCCGGATCCTGGTGGCCGCAGATGGCTCGTCTCCGTCTCTATGCCCTCGCCGCCTCCGGAAAGGATGCCGACGCTGCCTCACTCGCCCGGGAGATCGGCGCGATCAACAACCCCTCCTCCGAATCCCTCGCGCGCGGGGGAGCACTCTTCGGACCACTGGCATCCGGTGACACTGCGGCGGTTGTCGTGGGTGCCAAGGCCTTGCCCGCCATTGGAGGCGATGCCGGTTCAGCCCTGGCGCAACTGGCCCTCGGACGCGCCCTCCTTGCCAAGAAGGATTTTGCGGGTGCCATCAGGGCATTCCTCACCATCAAGGTCTTTTATCCATCACCTGCCATGCTCCAACCGGCAGCCCTCCTGGGTGCCGTCAAAGCCTACGAGGGCCTCAAGGATGACAAGAGGACGGTGAGCACCTTGAATGAAATCGTCGAGAACTACTCCGCCTCCCCTCAGGCCACCGAGGCGAAAAAAATGATCGAGGCGCTGCCCAAGCCGTAGATGGAAGAAGGGATGAAGGAGAAGGGATGAAGGATTTGGGAAGCAGTGGGGAAGACTGCAACGAGGTTACAGTCCCTAGGCCCCGATTGCCTTCCTCCTAATACCATTTCCATGATTAGTCTGATTTCACCGGAATAAGAGTGGAGATGGTATAACAGCCTAAGCCTTCTCCGAGGGCTTTCACTTCAGTTCCAGTTTCACGAATGCACTGGGGTCGATGGCGACGAGTCCCGTGAAGGGAAAATCCAGCGTCATGATGGTGAAGAAGGCCAGGCCGATCACGGCGGTGAGCAGCGATGTCATCACCGCATGGGTGGCGAAGTTCTGGGCACCGAACAGAAATGAGAAGCCGATCATGGCAGCGGCACCCGCAATGAGGATGCCCCAGAGGAAGGGGATGAGGCCGCTGCCTGCATCCTGGATCCTGGATGCGCGGAGTGATTCCATCCTGTTGAGGTTTCTGACCGACTCGTGGAAGTAGGCTCCTTCCGCGGGATCGCTCACCTTGAACCGGGAGTAGGCTCCTTTCAGTTTGGCAAAGATGGCGGCCGTGCGATCGTTCTCACGACCCTTCCCAAGGCTTTTCCATTCCTCGGAAATAAGGGAGGAGCGGTATTCCGAGATCAGCTTGCGAAATTCCGACCGGTGCGGTTGGGGGAATGCCTCCGCATCGGAATAGAGCGATCCGAGGCATCGCGCCTCCTCCACGACATTCCCTTCCGTGTTCGAGTAGAACTGCCAGGTGGTGGCAACGATCAAGGCGAGGAAGATGCCGTAGATGGCCCCCATGGTGTTGAAGAACGGGCCGGTGATCTCATGATGGAGTTGCAGGAATTCAGAGGGAACCACCCTGCGGATCACCACCAGTCCCAGGCAGGCGATGAGGATTGGCAGAAGAATGCAGAATGCCCCCAGCCAGAGTGGCGCGAAGTGAAGGGCGAGATACTGCTCCAGAGAAAGTGAGTTAACGTGGAGTGGTGTCATGGATGAAAGGGGGGAAGGAGGGGAGGATGAATTATGAATGATGAATGATGAGGGGGAGGCTGATAGACTGAAGACTGAAGGCTGAAGGATGAAGTATGAGGGATGAAGTATCAGGGATGAAGTATCAGGGATGAAGTATGAGGGATGAAGTATGAGGGACAGAGTCTCGCCGATTTATGAGATTTTCGGATTCTCTCCGCGCCTCTGCGTCTCTGCGCGAGTTGTTTGCGATCACGTGATGGCACGGTCGGCTTCGACAAGTTTTTCGTAGAGTGGCATCAGACCCTCGGGGATGATCCGCGTTCCGGCAATCATCGGCATGAAGTTCTGGTCTCCCGTCCAGCGGGGGACGATGTGAAGGTGGAGGTGCTCTTCGAATCCGGCTCCGGCTATCGTGCCTAGATTGAATCCGACATTGAAGCCCTCGGCCTTGACCACCTCGCGAAGCAGGCGTTGGGCATGGGTTGACAGATGCCAGAGAACGAGTGCTTCCTCGTCGGTCAGATCCTCCATGCGGGAGGTCCGGCGGTAGGGAACCACCATCAGATGGCCGGAGGCGTATGGGTATTTGTTGAGAATGAGGAAGGCATTCTTTCGACGGCAGACCACGAGGTGGGCGGCGTCATCGGAGGAGGCGGCGGCCTCTGCGAGAAAGTCCTCGCCGCTGGAACGCTCTCGGCTGAAATATTCCACACGCCAGGGTGCCCAGAGCGACTCGAGATGTTCCTTGGGGAATGACATGACTCTTTATGTAGCCGAACGGGCCGGTTGATCCAGACATTCGAGCACGGCGCGTGCGGCTCGAGCGGAGGCCGGATTGTCTTCTTCTCCGCCGAGCATGGCTGTGACGGAGGCGAGATCCGAGGAGAGCCTCTCCCTTGCCTCCGTGCTGTTGAGCAGGCGCAGAGCTTCGTCGGCAAGGGCGGCGGGGGTGGCGTCATGCTGGATGAACTCCCGGATGACGGGGCGGTTTGCCAGAATGTTCACCATTCCGAGGTAGGGAACGCGGATGACGCGGATGCCGACTTCGTAGGTGAGGGTCGCCACCTTGTAGACCAAGGCGTAGGGGAGTCCCAGGCAGGCGGCCTCAAGTGTCGCCGTGCCGGAGCAGACAAGTCCCGCACCCGCCCGGCGCATGAGATCGCGTGATGCGCCGGTAGTGATCGTGATGGTCACGGAGGCTGCGGTTGCCATCTCCCTCATCAGTGCGGCGTGGGCCTCTGTGGCCGCCGCCGCCTCGAACCGGATCTCCGGCCTGGATCGGGCGATCAGGCGTGCGGCTCCGAGCATCGTCGGGAAAATCCTTCGCACCTCCCTTTCCCGGCTTCCGGGGAAGAGGCCGAAGAGGTTCTCGTCGCGTTCGGCAACGGGAACACGGCGTAGTTCCTCGGCCATCGGGTGACCGGCGAAGACTGTCGGCAGGCCGGAGGATTCGTAGATAGCCTTCTCGAACGGAAAGATGCAGATCATCAGGTCGAGGGCCTTTGCCATCTCCGGGATGCGGCGGCGGTTCCAGGCCCAGACCTGGGGGCTGATGTAGTAAATGATCCGGGTCGGGATCCCCCGTTTCCGGATCGCCTTGGCAAGGCGGAGATTGAAGCCGGGATAGTCGACCAGGATCACCGCTTCGGGCGGATCGGCCGTGAGGTCCTCGAGCAGGGCCCCGAACTTCCGCTTGAAGTAGCCGTAGTGGCGGAGCACATCCCAGAGGCCGAGAACACCTGCTTCCGCGATCCAGTTGTCGAGGGAGCCTCCGGAGGCTGTGGCCTCCAAGGCCATCTTCGGTCCTCCCTTGCCGGTGAAACGGATGCCGGGATCGCGTTCCCGAAGAGAGCGCATCAGGGCCGCGCCATGCGTGTCGCCGCTGGCTTCACCGGCAACGATCGCAAGATGCCGTGGAGGGCTGCTCATGCGTGAACTGGATCAGGCGGGAAGCCCGGGATTCGAGCCGTTCTGCTTGCGGGGATCCGCCTCCTCGATCTGCCTGGTGATGTGGATCGCAAGATCGAGCGCCGCGGCCGCCTCCCGGCCGGTGACGCGGGGTTGGATTCCCTCGCGGGCGCAGGTGACGAAGGCGGCGAGTTCACGCTGAAGCGGTTCCCCCTTGATCACCTTGACTCGCTCCCGCTTGATGGAGCCCTGCTTGAGGCGGAGGATGTAGCCGCTCTGCCTCTGGTAATCGAGTGAGAGGTAGGTGTCCTCCTGGAAGATCCGGATCTTGCGCACCTTGTCGCGACTGATGCGGCTGGCGGTGAGGTTGGCGACGCAGCCGTTCTCGAAGCGGATGCGGACATTGGCGATGTCCTCCCCGCGGCTCAGGACGGCGATGCCGACGGCATCGACGCTGATGACCGGCGAGCGGACGAGATGGAGAAGGATCTCGAGGTCATGGATCATCACGTCAAGAACGACGCCAATGTCCATGCTGCGGTTGGGGTAGGGGGAGAGGCGCGTCACCTCCAGGAAGCGGGGGTTGCGGAGCTGCTGCTCGAGCGCCTCGAGGCCGGGGTTGAAGCGCTCGATGTGGCCGACCTGCAGGATGCAGTTGTTTGCGGCCGCGGTGGCGGCGAGATCGAGGGCCTGCGCGGTGTTGGTGGCGATCGGTTTCTCGATCAGGAGATGCTTCCCTTTCTTCAGCAGCAGGGTCCCCACCTCGTGGTGGAACTCCGTCGGGGTTGCCACCGAGGCGACGTCGACCAGGTCGGCAAACTCATCCAGGTCGGTGCAGGGCCTGCCCCCGTATTTTGCGGCGGCCTTCTGGGCGTTACGCCTGTCGGCATCGTAAATGGCGACGAGTTCGCAGCCTTCGAGTTCGCTGTAGATGCGGGCATGGTTGATGCCGATGCTGCCTGGGCCGACGACGCCGGCGCGGATGGTCTTCATGATGTGGTGCCCCAGAGGGTGATATGGTGAGTGGTTGCGAGTTCCTTGAGTCGGTCGGTCTCGAGGAGAAGGGTGCGTCCGGCTTCCATGGCGATGGCGGTGACGCCCGCTGCCGCCGCTGTCTCCAGCGTGCGGGGGCCGATCACGGGGACATCGAAGCGCATGTCCTGAGCCGGCTTCGAGACCTTCACGACGACCGCCTCGCCGCGGCCGAGTTCGCCGCCGCGACGGATCGTGGAGTCCGTTCCGTCAAATCCCTCGACCGCGAGGACGGTCCCCTTCTTGACGACAACGGTCTGGCCGATGTCGAGTCGGCTCACCTCCTTCGCGATTCCGAGGCCGTAGGCGATGTCCTCCAGGGTGCGGGGTTTCGGCTTGGGCCCGGCAAAGAGTCCCTCGCCGGCCAGATGCTTCTCCAGGAAAGTGGTCGCGGGCAGGAGAGGGACGCCGGCTTTCTCAAGCTCGCCGGCGATTGCTCCGAAGAGGGTCTCGGCATTGCGCTCCTTGAGCTTGGCCAGCAGGAGGAGGGCATGGAAATCGGGGCGGAGGTCGAAGAGGTTCCCCGGGGCGATCTGGCCCGCCATCATCGAGGCGGTTGCTCCGCTCTTCTTGGCGGCATCAAGGAGGCGGCCGAGTTGCCCGACCCTCATCCAGTGGATTTCATCCACGAATCCCGCCAGGGCGGGGTCGGTCTCCCCCTCGAAGGCTGCGGCGACCACGCGGCCCACGCCCGCCTCGCGTGCCCCCTTCACCGCAAGCAGCGGATAGGAGCCGTTGCCGGCGATCAGGAAGAGTGTCTCTGGCTTCTGCACGATTCCCGAGCCTACCCGCAACACACCACTTCAGACAGCTAGAAAAACGTCTTCCCGTCGAGGGGTTGGGGACTCCATGATCGCCTTCATGACACTGCTTCTCCGCGGGATTTTCCTCACCTTTTTCTTTTCCGGATTCGCGGCGGCTGCTCAGCTCGATCTCACGGAGAAGGAGAATGGAAAAGATCTTTGGATGGATCGGGGGGATCTTTTGGTGTTCCGCCTCCCTTCCAACCCATCGACGGGCTACTCGTGGAGTGTCGCCGCCTCCAAGCCGGGACTTCTGCTTCAGCAAGGGGAGGCGACCTGTGAGATTCCCAAATCCGCCAAGGGACGTCTCGGCGCGGGGGGAACCGAGGTCTGGAGGTTCCGTGCGGAGCGGGCGGGAACGCTGACCCTCACCTTCTCCTACGCCCGCGTCTGGGAGAAGGGTCTCCCTCCCGTCAGGAGGCTCAGTTGGCCCGTCACCATCCGCCCCTCAGCTGAATGAAGCGCGTCGTCCATTGGTTTCGCAGGGATTTCAGGATCACTGACAATACGGCGCTCTCCGCTGCCATCGCGGCCGCGGGATCGGACGGTGAAGTCATCCCGGTCTACGTGGCGAGTGACTGGAAGGGATCCCACGAATGGACCGGGCCCGCGCGTCAGGAATTTCTCTGCGGTTCCTTGGCCTCGCTGGCCAAGAACCTGGAGGCGATCGGCGGCCGCCTGATCATCCGTCGTGGCGATGCCGTGGCGGAATTGGAGAAACTTGCCGGGGAGACCGGGGCGACCGCGATCTTCGCAAACCGCGATCCCGATCCCTTTGGCCGGTCCGTCGAGGCGCGTCTGGAAACGATGGGCGCAGAGCGTGGCATCACCGTGTCACTCCACAAGGATGCCTGCATCCATGAACGCGATGAGGCTCTCACCGGGCAGGGAACGGTGTTTCGCGTCTTCACCCCCTATTCGAAGGTCTGGTTCGGTCTGCCGAAGCCGATGCCTGGACCCGCGATCAGGAAGCTCTCGACGCCCTCCGCCCCGGTCTCGCTACCCCTGCCGCAACTCTCCGACTGGGGGCTCAGTCCCGCGGCGGCGATCCCCGAGCCGGGCGAACGTGCGGCGCGGGAGCGGCTCAAGGCGTTCGTTTCCGGTCCGATCGCCAGCTATGGCGATGCCCGAGACATCCCTTCGGTCGCGGGAACCTCGCAGCTCTCGCAGGATTTGCGCTTCGGCCTGATCTCGCCGCGCCAGATTTATGACGCGGCCAAGAAGGTGGAAGAGGGTCTTCCCCCCGAGGGACGCAAGAGCATCATGAAATATCTCGCCGAGATCGTCTGGCGGGAATTCTACATGCAGCTCCTCTGGCACTATCCCGAACTGCTGGAACAGGAGTTCAATTCCACCTGGCGAGGGATGGAGTGGCCGGGACTCAAGGGGCATCCTGATGCCTTCGAGCGCTGGTGCTTCGGCATGACCGGCTTCCCGATTGTCGATGCGGCGATGCGCCAGCTTGCCGCCACGGGATGGATGCACAACCGGGCCCGGATGATCACCGCGATGTTCCTCACCAAGGATCTGCACCTCGATTGGCGGCTCGGCGAGGCCTTCTTCATGAGGTCGCTTGTGGATGGTGAGATCGCTTCCAACAACGGCGGTTGGCAATGGAGCGCGGGGACAGGTGCCGACGCCGCACCCTACTTCCGGATTCAGAATCCCTGGAGCCAGACCAAGCGGTACGATCCCGAGGGGCTCTACATCCGCCGTTGGATCCCCGAGCTCAAGAATGTCTCCAACTCCTCCCTGCTCGAGGCGCCGTCAGACGGTCGTCCGATCGCGCCCGGCTACCCCGCCCCGATGCTCGATCACGCCGCGGAGCGTGACAGGACGATGGAACTTTTTGCCCGGCACAAAGCACTGGGAGCTAGGAGCTAGGAGCTAGGAGCTAGGAGCTAGGAGCTAGGAACCAAGCTGCTTGGAAGCGGCGCGGTAGACTACGACGGAGTCGTAGCCCCAAAGGGGTGGCACCGTCCGCCGGGAGGCGGATGCCATCAACTAGGAACCAAGCCGCTTGGAAGCGGCGCCAATCAAGCCCGTATCAACAATATCCCTTTGTTCGTGGTCCGCAGTGAATTCAAAAGCGTTTCTCTGGCTAAAAAACTGCTAGATTTTTGGTTGGTTTGCACGAATGTTCAATCAATGAAAACTTCAGATCTCATCACGATCGATCCTGATGTTCTCGGTGGGGTTCCCGTATTCAAGGGTACGCGAGTGCCTGTGAAGTCACTCTTTGATTACCTTGAAAAGGACTACTCCCTCGAGGAGTTCCTGGAGTGCTTCCCTTCCATTACCAAAGAAATGGCATGTAGGGTTCTGGAACGCTCAGAGGCTGCATTGCTGGCTGCGTGAGGATTCTCCTAGATGAGTGTGTTCCCTGGCCGCTGGCAAAACGGCTTGCTGGGCATGTGTGTTCAAGTCCTCAGAATTGTGGCTGGGGGGGAATCAAAAACGGCGATTTGCTGAAACTGGCTGAAGCGGAATTTGATCTTTTTATCACCTCAGATCAGAATCTTAGATATCAGCAAAATCTCATGGGCAGGAAAATCGCTATCTTGGAACTTTCCACCAATGATTGGAATTCCATTCAATCAGATATCGACCTGATCCGGACTGCTATTGCGGGGCACAAGCGTCCGGTTATAAGTCCCACAGCATCAATTGGTTATTTTTGTGAGGCATGTAAGATTTGAAGTCGGCTTCTGTAAGTAGTTCATGGATAGGCACCTTCTCAAAGGGATGAATGCTCAAAAGCTGGAAGGTTCTGTGGAGTCTGCCAGGGAGTTGGAGCTGCTTGTGGAGGATGGCCACCATCAAGTAAACGGCCACTGCAATCCAGATCTGGCTCTTCACCGCATTGGGACTGGAGCCGAAGTAGTGTTTGATGCGCAGGTGGCCTTTGATCCATTTGAAGAAGAGTTCGATCTGCCATCGCGACTTGTAGAGCTTGGCCACGGTGAGAGCGGGAATCTCCAGGTTGTTGGTGAGGAAGACCAGATGCTTGGCGGTCTCCTTGTCGAAGTAGCGCACCCTGCGCAGAGGATATGGGAAGTCGGCCGCAGCTTTGGGAAGCGATGGAGATCCAATTTGATCGCTGAGAACACCCTCCAAGCAATCCCGAGGGAGCGATCGATGACGGGTGAAGCGAAGATTGCTCTTGGCGCGAGTGACGAAGAAGGCGCCTGCCAAAACGATACGAGCAAGCCGAGCAAAGTCCATGTAGCCGCGATCCATCACATAGAAGGCACCCGCTTCGAAGAGAAGGTCGTCGAGCCAGTGAACATCGGCATTGCGGGCTCCACTGATGTGGATGCAGGTCGGGATAGGGCCTCTCAGATCGAGCTGGGTATGCATCTTGATCCCAGCCTTGGTGCTTCGGAAATCGGCCCATGGGAAAAGACTCAGCGAGAGATCGATGGTCGTGGAATCCAGAGCGTAAACCGTGTTCTCCAGTTCCAAACCGAGATCCTCTCCGGCGTAGAGGACACGCGCCTTGCGCATGAGTCCTTTGGCGAGATCCTCCCATAGTCGGTAGTCTCGTTGCTCGTTGGCATCGGCCAAGGTGGACTTGGCAACTCGTTCTCGAAAACCAAGATGGTAGAGGGCTTCGCTCCGGGCGTTGAGACAGGTGGCTATGTCGCGCAATCCTTCCCTCCAGGTCAACTGCGCAAAAGCCATGCAGATCAACTGCTGTCGGCAACCGAAATGCCGAACCTTGGTCTCCGCGTCGTAGCGTTGGACCAACCGGGAAAGAGACTTGCGATCTACCAGATCGAGGACTTGGGAGAGGACGTAGCGGCCAGAGTTCATGGCCGAGTATCCTCAAAAAACGTCGCTCAAAGTTCAAATGCGTGGCATCCAATTTGGGTCGCAAATCACTCATCTTGAAGAAACAACAAAAACCAATCACCCTCTCAGCCGGACACTAGTGAT
>CANKJN010000012.1 GCA_947482345.1 Spartobacteria bacterium | reverse complement strand
GTCGTAGCCTGCGAAGCAGTCCGAAGGACGAACCAAACACCCGGGAGGGTGTGCGGAAGAGAGCGATGCAATCGCTCCCCGAAGGGTGCCACAGCTTCCCGGGAGGGAAGTGGCATCAACCCGTCGGGAGACGGCGAGGCAAAAATCGACAAATGACTTCAGCCCTTCGGGTTGCGGAGATCCAAGCCAAAGGCCACAAAGCCTTTGGCTTCGTGGCGTGGCACGGGGGCCAATTGTGTTGGCTTCGCGGTTTGCTTGCCCGGCCGTTGCTTCGCATCCGTTACGGCAGCCCACTGCGGGGATGCGCCCGCGAAGCCGCCTTGCCCGCGGCCAGTTCTTCCCGCAACGGCCTCTATGCGATTTAATCAGCGCTTCCCTAAGGAAACCCCCGTCAACCGATGAAGTCGCATCGACCCCGAATATCAACAGGGCGTATTGAGGACGCTTCCGCCATCATTGCCGTCCTGGGGGCGGTCGCCATCCTCAGCCTGATCCTGATCTCCATGCTGCATGGCAGTCGAATGGAGAGGGGGAGTTCGGCGAATGCCGCCGCTGAAACGCAGGCGCGCATCGCTGCGGACTCAGGGGTGGCGGCGGCCATGGCACGACTGATGATCTGCACCTCCAACCGGCCAGCTTTTCTGGTGGGCCTAGATGATGAGGATGTCGGCGAGAGCGGGACTCGTGTAGTGCCTGCCGTGGTCATCGGCGCCACGAACCTCGTGACACCGACGCAATTGATCCCGCTCTTCTCCTGCGACACAAAACCGCTCTCCTCCTACCCGAAGCTCCCCGCGGATTACCTTCCCGAACAGCTCACCAAGCGCCTCTCCACCAATTCCAACGAGGCGGTGAATCTCAATGATCCAAGGTTTGCCGGCGAGAGCCATACGGACAGAGACCCCGCAAAAACGTCGACACAGGATGCGCATCAGTCCCCCCCGCAGGGCGGCCTCATCGCGGGCGAGGGAAGCTACCCCGCGCTCTGGCAATATCTGAAGGATTCCACCGGGAAAGCCGTGGCACGCTACGCCTTTGTCATGACCGATGAATCGGCCCGCCTTAATCCGGCCCTCCATGCAGGCCATGAGCGCAACGATCCGGATTCCTGGCACAAGGGCCCGGGGGATCTTCCGATGACCAATGTTTCCGGAACCCTGCTCACGGCCAGTGAGGCCCGCAGGCTTCGTGACGAGGGACCGGTGCCGACGGAGGGGAGTTTCGAGAGGGCGTTCGACACCCCCGAGGCCTTTGCCGAAAAGCGCGCTCTGCTGACGCGCGACCCCTGCTTGCTTCCCGACCTGATTCCCTCCGGCTACTCGGAGGGTGGGCTTCCGAAATACAACCTCAATGATCTGGCGACCAATCCCGCCTGGGGGACGACTCCCTACGCGCGAGCCACCAACATCGCCGCCATCATCGACAGGAACCTCCCGAATTTCAAATTCCGGGATCCCTCGCTCCCCGCAAAGCAGGCCGATCTCTATATGGTGCGGCTTGCCTGCAGCATCATCGACTACATCTCCACGAAACCCGGCCCGACAGGCCCCACGACCGCCGAACCCCTGGGCCGCGACCTCGTGCCCTATGTCACGCAGATCGCCGAATGCTGCACGAGAAAGTCCCTTGGGAGCAACGGTGTCACCGTTGAGAGCCGCTTCTTCGCAGAGGTCTGGAATCCCACCACTTCCGCAATCCCTGCGGGCGGCGTGGCGGAACTCCTCATTACCAACCGGGCGCGGCTCAAGTTCGGCGACGGGATCATGACCCCGTTTGCCGAGTACCGGAAAAAGTCGGTTGCACTACCCTCCATCCGACCCAATGAATTCCTTGTCATCGCCTTCGACCCCGAGGAGCAGACATGGATATCGCCCACCGCGGCGACCAATCCCCCGCTCTGGGATGCGGGCCCCCAGGGGAACACCGACGGGACGACCCATCAGGCGTTCTCGTTCTTCTGGAACGGCAGGCTCGTCGACCTCTCCCGCCGCGCCGGCATCTCCCCGGGCGATGCATCGGGTGGCCTTGTCCATTACAAGCAGACCCTCGATGACACGACCCCCCGTTGGCAGTGCATGACCATCCCGACACGGACCTCTGCTGACAGCAGCGAGGAGGGGGCAGCGGAAACTGATCAAGCGATCGATCCCGGACACTACAATTTCGTGGGTGATCCCCGCGCCACCTTCCTCACGGCCTACAAATGGCCGGTCGTCACGGATTACCGGCTCAAGAGCCTCTGGTGCGGAATCAATCCCACGGGCAGCAGGCAGGGAGGGTATGTGCTCGACCCCATGAATATCTGGAGCCGCCGGGATCGTGTTCCCGTGAATCCGGTCAAGGGAATCACTCCTAACTCCGTGCTTCAGACACCGGACCGGATCCCATCCCCCTATGATGCCAACCCCTCCGCCTCCGAAGCCCCCTTCGTCATGCGCAAGGGACCCATGGTTTCACTGGCGGAACTTGGCAACATTTTCGACCCGGCCCAGGTTGCCGACAACTGCGAGGCCCCCGCCGCTGGTTCTCCGAAAAAGACCCCCTATTGCTGCGGCGGTGGGCGCACCCTTCGCATCGGACAACCGGAATTCCATGTCCCCGCCCCGAAGTTCGACTGGGATGTTTCCGGCAAGAGGGCCGTGGAGTTGATCGATCTTTTCACCGTGAGCGCACCGGGACGCCAACCTGGAACCAATGCGGCCGCAACTGACGCCGCCTCCGTCGGCATTCCCGGCAGGATCAATGTCAATACGGCCACCCATGCCGTTCTGACCGCCCTCTTCACCGGTGTCGCAGCGACCTCCGACCGCCGCTTCACCAACAGCGTGATCAGCGCCAAGGCGGCCGATGAACTCGCCACCCTGCTGGAGGATCACCGCCCCTATTCGCGGCTCTCCGACCTCCGCCTCCTCACCACCAACCTCATCAACGCCGAGACCTACCTCCCGAGCCTTTCGGTGAATGTTCCGGGCAGCACCCCGCCGGTGGCCGACGTCTTCGACCGGGCCCGCGAGGAGGCCTTCGGCAGGATCATCGGGCACTGCACCGTGCAATCGAGGACCTTTCGGATCACTGTTGTTGGCGAAGCCCTTGACCACTCGGGCAAACCTTCCTCCAGATCGCTCATTCAGGGATTAATCAGGATCACCCCGGATCCTTCAGGGCGGCTGATCCCCAGCCTCCGTGATGTTTCCCGGCATTGAGCGGAGCGTTTGTAACCTGTCCTGTTTTTTTTACCTATTTTTACCCATGCTGCCGGCCACCCTGCTGATCATCGCACAAGCGGCACTGCTTCCCCTTGGTGCCGAGTCCTCTCAAGAACAACATCGGCCTTTGGCACACCCGCCGCATCAAGGCCACGCCACTCCGTTACCCACACCCAGGGTGAAAATCACCATCGTGAACGCCACCTGCGTTCCTGCGATTTCCCTCTCCACCCACGGCATCAACCTCCCCGCAGCCTACCCCCGCTTCCCCCAGGGTGAATGGACGGCCAATGAACCGCTTCGGACCACCGAGATCCATTACCTGGCCCGCACCATGGAAGGAACCCCTATTGCGGAGAAGAGCATCCGCTTCAGACCGATCTCCTCCCAAGTGTTGCTGCTCACGGGTGATCTCAGCCGATCCGGCCCTGCCGACAAGCTTCCCCAAGTGGCGGACAACCAGCTTCAGGTCTCCGTCAAGTGGCCGCCGAATTTCCAATTCCATCTCTATCCGGTGGAATTCGTCTGCAAGGATCCCTGCCACTACCGGGTGGTTAACGCGATGCCCTCCAAGACCCTTGTGCTCAAGACACTTCCTGAAAAGAACAGGCCGTCAAGGCAACTGTGCCTCCTTGCCCCGGGCAATAGTCTTCTCCTGACGGGTCAACCACCCTGCGTCGAATGGATCGCCGAGATAGATGGAAAAGCTCATCCACTCTCCATCATGCAGGAGGGAGCCGCTGCAAACTGTCTCATTCCCTTCTTCCTTCGTGACGGCAAACCGACCTTCGTCAGGGTCTTCGAAACACCTTAAACACGGAATTTGCATTGGGAATTCCTGAGATAATAGGAGGCCGCGTTAAAAGAGTTAAAAAGTGAAAATGTTACAACGTGGATCCGGGAGAGCCCTGACCCGAGATTCGGAAGGGGAATGTCAGGCAAAGCGCCGTCAAAAGATGCCTGCATGAGTTCAATTCGGCCTCGGACTTCAGCCCCTTTTTAACCTTTTAACCTTTTAACGGTGTAACGCTTTTAACCCTTCAGGGACTCACCATCCGGGTGAAACGCTCAAACCTGTCAACGACGCTCTAATGCAAAATCTGGGTTAAACACCCTCTCTCTTCTATCCCGGAACAAACAACATCCCGTCGCTTGACTTGGCCAATCCCCACCATACCCCCACTTCACTCGCCCTACTGCAGTGTCTTTGGTAGCATCCCATTGAACTCAAGGGGCGACTTGAAGTTTTTTGTTTCGGTGGGGCGGACACCGATGATCGGGGCAGGTTGCGACCCTTTGTCGGGCATCGGAATGGGCGGCTCTTCGAGCAGTTTTTGGGAACGAATCTTCTCCAACTTTTGGTTCATGCTGGCCATCTGGGCCTGAAGCGAGATCTCAAAATCATCGTTCGCCTCGGGAACAGGTGTTTCTAAAGTGCGACTCCCCGCCCTTTCCTCCTTCACTTTTTTGCTGAAAGCCTGATTGCCCTGATAGAAGTCGACCATCGGCGTGACACTCTTTTTGCCAAGTGATCCGTTGAAGGAGTATTTCTTGTTATTCAGATACAGCATCGCCGCCACCAGAGTAAGGATCACCATTGCAATGATACCCATGAGAAGCCCCATCTGATCGGCCCGGCGGGCATGGTCAATCCTCTTTCTGGGAGCTGTTACGTGACGCTCCACGGACTGCTCCCCCTGATGCCAGAACTCAACTTTCGTCTTTTGCAGAGGAGTCAGGGAGCGCTTGACCGTTCCAACACTGGGTTTCTCCTGACTATCAGCCGACGCATCAACACCCCGCGCTACCCTTGGAGAAAGCGGGAACTGTGTGATGTTGGGGATTTCCTCTGGGAGACCCATTAGTTGAATCTACTACCATCCCTACCACTTTCCACCAAAAAGATTGTGTCATTTTCGCCATCATAAAGACGATTCTCCACTTAGGGAAACAGCCAGGTTAAGCCATTGGGGAACGGCACCCTTCGACGCGGATACCATTCGTCATTCCAAATCCACTCCCTTACTGCCACTATCCCACCCCATGCCGATCCACCTTCCCCAGCGCCTCCGCTCGCTCGCAGACCGGTGTGCCATTCCCGGATTAATCCGTTACGTGGCTCTCTTCAACGCCCTGGTGTTCATCCTTCACCTGCTGGCACCGGGTTATCTCTCAATGCTGGAACTCGATCCCAGACTGGTCCTCAACGGCGAAATCTGGCGTCTCGTCACCTGGATCTTCATTCCCGAGACGCTGAGCCCTTTCTGGATCTTCTTTGCCCTGCTCTTTCTTCTTTATCTGGGTGACGGACTGGAGGCCGCGATGGGTGCATCAAAGCTCACCCTCTTCTACGTGTCCGGCGTCATCCTCTGCACACTGGTGAATTTTCTCTTCAGCATGAAGGGAAGCGGAGTCGTCCTCGGAAGGGCTAACACCTTCCTGAACCTTTCCCTGCTGCTGGCCTTTGCGACACTCTACCCCGACTTCAAGGTGCTCGTCTTCTTCGTCATCCCCGTGAAGATCGCCTGGCTGGCCCTCTTCAGTACGGTGATCATGCTGATGGCAACACTGGGTCAACCCCTTGTCGTTGCCGCCACGCTCGGCGCCTCCTTCCTGAATTACCTTCTCTTCTTCCACCGGCAGCTACTGGGCAACTTCGGACTCACCGCACCAAGGATACGAACCCCTAAAATGGTAACTTCCCGGCAAGCAGTCTCCTCCGGGGGGAGCGAACCCCTTCACCGCTGCGAGCAATGCGGGCGCACGGATGTCAGCAATCCCGAGTTGGAATTCCGCGTTTCATCTAACGGCTCCGACTACTGCTCGGAGCATCTGCCATCCAAAAACTGACAGACTGAAACAATTGCCGCCAACTTCCCGGTGGCGTTGTCGACGGCATCCAATCGGAGTATGTTTTTTCTTTGGGATCATCTGATGGAAACGGGGTGCCAGTGCTCCCAATTGCCAATTGGTGAGGAGATTAGTTGCAAAAGCGCACAGAAAGAACGCTGTGAGAATAAAACCTAGGGAAGCCAATCGACTCTGGAGGCTTATAAAATAAGGTGGTGGACCGGGAAGGACTCGAACCTTCAACCAATTGATTAAGAGTCAACTGCTCTACCATTGAGCTACCGATCCAATCGCCCTGCCTAGCAGGGTCTGTTGTTTTACCCGCAAGGAGGCTTCCGTGCAAAATGAAAAATATCTTTTTGCCGATTTCTTCGACGGCGCCTCTCCATCGCCCCAGTTCAGCCATCGTCCTTTTCTCTTGCGACACGATACGGCAGCCGCATTACTGACGGTCTGATGGACACGAAATCCCTGGCCGCCGAACACCTGATGAATCCGCTCGAGGAGCGGATCGGCTACAAGTTCCGCAACTCCCTGCTCCTGGCCGAGGCACTGACCCACGCAAGCATCTCGCTGGAGCGAAAGGACTACCCCTTCGATAACCAGCGGCTCGAGTTCCTCGGCGATGCGGTGCTCCAACTCGTGATCACGGAGGAGCTTTTTTCACGCTTTCCCGACTTCACCGAGGGACAGTTGACCAAGATCCGAACCCGTCTGGTCTCGCGCACAGCGCTCAAGGAGCACGCCCGCACCCTTCGCCTCGGCGAGCACCTGATGATGGGCCGCGGGGAGGAGTCGAGCGGCGGGCGCGAACGGGCATCCACTCTCGGGGATGCCTTTGAGGCACTGGTCGGAGGGATCTACATGGACGGAGGGATCCGAGCGGCCGAGCGTTTTATCCTGAGGGTGGCGGCGGGGGATCTCGAAACCGTTTCCCTGCAACCCGAGGAGATCAATCCCAAGGGAAAACTGCAGGAACTGCTGCAGTCACTCGCCCCGAGCGCTCCTGTCTATGAGATCCTCCACGAGAGCGGCCCTGAGCATTTGAAGAACTTCGGTTGCCGGGTTGTCTGGGAGGGCATGATTCTCGGAACGGGCGAGGGACACAGCAAGAAAGAGGCCGAGGTGGCCGCTGCGATCTCAGCCCTCTCCGCCGAACTCTGGCTTCGGAAAACCGCTTCCGGTCTCGCGCAGGGATGATCGGGAATGGCCGAAGGTCTCGCGCGGAGACGCGGAGGCGCAGAGAAGCTAAACAAAGAGAGATGGCCGCAGCGCGAAGCGCCGTGGTGGGGGTTGGTTAATGAATGCCCCTGCAAGCGAGCTTGTCAGGGCAGATTCTCCCGCCAAACCAGATCCGTTTCACGGATCCCATCTCTCTAGTCCGAACCCACATTCATGATCTTCATATCCTTCATGGTTCAAATCCCTTTCATCCCTCTCTATCTCAGCGCCTCTGCGCCACTGCGGGAGCAACTCAGTCCTCGACCCTTCCCAATCAGTCCTTTTCACTTTTCACATTTTCACTTTTTACTCCCCTTTTTCCCATCTCGCTTTTCACTCCATCCTTCATCATCTTCACCCCCATGGATCCACTAAACTCCGCCTCCCCCAACCTTCCCCTGGTGGCCATCATCATCGGGGGCTGGCTGGCTGTCGCCCATCTCTTCGGACTTCTTGCACCCGGGCCCTGCATCGCCTGGGCACGATCCATACCCCGTTCTCGGTTCTGGGGCACTCTCCTGCTGGCGGTCGCCGCCCTCTGGTCGCTCACCATTGCCTCCACCACGGATCTCGGTGAGTTCTCACCGATGCGTTCCTACGTGGTGATCGGGATCGTGGGCGGAGCAATCCTGCTCTGGAAGTTTGTCCCCGACTTTCTCGCATCCCGGTCGCTGGGTTTCCTGCTCCTGCTGGTGGCTCATCCCGTTCTGGAGACCACGTTTCTGCAGCACGGACCCGTGAAGATCGCCCTCGCCGTGCTGGCTTACGCGTGGGTGCTCGTCGGCCTCTTCCTTGTCGGCATGCCCTATCTCCACCGCGACCTGCTCTTCTGGATTAGCGAACGCCGCTGGATCTGGAAAATCCACTGCTGGGCGGGCATCCTCTACGGCCTCTTCCTCCTGCTGGGCGGACTGAAGATGGAGATGCTTTAGGGAATTATGAATTATGAGGGATGAAAAGGGGAAAGCGGAAGGTGGAAACCTGAAACTTGAAAGCTGAAACCTGAACCAAGCTCGTGGGAACGAGTGCGGTAGACTACGACGCAGTCGTAGCCCCAACGGGGCGGCACTGCTTGCCGGGAGGCAAGTTCCTTCAAACCTAAAGGCTGAAGTCGTGAGACTAGGGTCGAGGGTCGAGGGCCAGATCAGAACTTACGCTCCAACGGGATGAACCAGTTGGGGGCGGCATTTAGGGGAAGGCAAAATGATGAACCAAGCCGCTGGGTAGCGGCGCGGTAGACTGCCGAAGGCAGCCCCAGAGGGGCGGCACAGCCTGCGGGCAGCGGGTGCCGTCAATCGAGGGTCGGGGAGGCCCAATAGCCTTTCTCCCCTGCTGGCCCTCGACGCTCGTCTCTCGACGATCGACGGCTACTTTCCCCCTCAGTCTTCGGCTTCTTCCTAAAAGCCTTCAGCCTTCAGCCTAACAGTCTTATTCAGTCACCCTCCCCCTCCTCCCTCAGTCACACCTCAGCGCCTTGACGGGGTCGAGGCGTGAGGCGATCCAGGCGGGGATCAGGGCGGCCAGCGAGCAGATGAGGAACGCGCTGATGCAGATCAGGGCGACGTCGGTCGGGATCACTTCGGCCGGAATCTCATTGAACTGGTAGACGCTGCGCGGGAAAATCTCGACTCCGAGCACGTTGGCCAACCACTGGCTCACCTCGTTGCGCCAGCGGATGAGACTCATTCCCAAGGCAAGGCCGCAGGCAACACCGATGACACCCACCACCATTCCCTGCGCCAGGAAGACGGAGATCACCTGCCAAGTCCGGGCGCCGAGAGCCTTCAGCACCCCGATCTCGCGGGTCTTCTGCACCGTGACGGTGATCAGCGTGTTCATGATGCCGAAGGCGGCCACCAGAATGATGAACATGAGGAGAAAAAACATGACATGACGCTCCATGGCGATGGCATCGAATAGCTGTTTGTTCATCTCCATCCAGGTCACGCAGGAAATCTCCTCGGGAAGCCGACTCCTCATCCCCTCGCGGATCTCGGCGGCACGGTCGGGATCAGTCGTCCGGACGGCGAGTCCATGGACCGCCCCACCGAGCCCGTAGAGTTCCTGTCCGACGTGCAGCGGGATCAGCAGGAACTCGCTGTCATACTGGTAGCGGCCGCTCTCGAAGATCCCGGTGACGGTCAACTCGGTCGGGAGCACCATCTGGCGGAGCGAGTCGATGTCGCCCCCCTTGGGTCCTTTCGTGTCTTTTCCCTTCATCCTGTCGAGCTGTTCGAGCACCTGGCCGAGATTCCCGGGCGAGTAGACGGTGATGACATCCCCCACCCTCACCCCGAGGGCGCGGGCCACTTCGCTTCCGAGCACGGCATGATCGCCGTCCAGATCGAGTTTCCCGGAGACGATGAACCTGGAGAGATCCCCGATCTCTTTCTCCCGTGCCGGATCGATTCCACGAATCTTGGGAGCAAGGCGCTGGTGGTTGAACTCGACAATCACGGGCCCCTGGACAAAGGGAGCGACCGCGACCACACCGGGGGTCTTGGCTGCCTTCTCTGCCAGCCCTCTCCATCCCTCGATCAGGCCGTTGTTGGTGAGGAGCAGGTGGGCGTCGAAGCCGATCACCTTGCGCTGAAGCTCACGCTCGAAACCCGTCATCACCGACATGACCAGAATGAGCACCGTGATGCCCAGTGTCACCCCCAGCACGGAGATCAGCGTGATCACCGCAAGAAACGTGCGCTTCGGCTTGAGATAGCGCGCGGCCAGGAACAGGGGTGCAGGCAGGCTCATCGACATCAGCAGAGTAAAAAGTGAAAACGGGAAAAGTGAAAGCTGAAGGATGAGGGGGGAGGGGGGAGGAAACCTGAACCAAGCCGCTAGGAAGCGGCTTGGTTCAGCCTTCAGCCTTCAGCCTTTCCCCTCGGTCTCCGTGCTTCCCCGGTTGGATCAGGATCTTGCTTGCAAGGAGTGAGGCCAGGCAGAGGAGGGTGATCCCGAGGAAATAGACGCTGTGGCGTCTGAGATGGAAGGGACCGGCGACAAGATCGAGCCCACCCAGCGAATCGAGCAAGCATCCCCAGAGCATCGGCACAACTCCCGCGACAAGACTCACGATGACTGTGGAGACGGCAAAGTAGTGGTTCTTACCCGATTCGGGAACCACACTCATCCAGAGGTGGCCGTTCGCCATATTGAACGAAGCCATCGCCGCACCGCCGGAGACATTTAGCAGAAGGACAAGCCACCAACTCGGCGTGATCACCCCCGCGGACATCATGAACCAGATCCCAAGCACGAGGGCAAAGGCCAGTAAGGATATGCGGATCAATGGGATGCTTCCCGAGCGGTCGACCTTTTTCCCGACCGCCTGGAGAATGATCATCGGCGCCAGAAATGTTCCGGTGGAGAGCATGTAGATCAGGTAGGGGGAAAACCGGGCCTGATCCTTGAGATACTCCACCGGAAAGACCCCGAGACCCCCTCCGACAAGGACGAAGAGCAGGCTGAAGAGAACCCATTTGCGAAAAGGTGCCAGCAGGGCCATGTCGACGAAAGGCACCTTGACGGAGGATTCGGCAGTCATCTCCCCATGCCTCGCGTCGGGAATGCGGCGCAGATAGAGAAGGCTCACCACGGCGGTTGCCACCGAGATCCATAGGACTAGCGAGTAGCGCCAAGGCTCCGCCCCGTCCTTCATCAGAAGCGCTGAGAGCAGCATGGCAAGAAGGCTCCCCGCATTGATGAACGTGTGATCCACCGAGATGAACCGACCCCTCACGGCGGCGGGCACAATCCCGGTAAGCCACGGCATGAAGGCCGCAGTGGCGATCCCTCGCAGCACGTTGAAGAAAAAGAGGCTTCCAAGAAGGATCCAGAGCCGCACCTCAGGGGAGAGGAAGAAGAGTAAAGGAACGACCGCCGAAGTGCCGATGAATAACGATCTGAGTCCCCATCCCATCAGGGCAAAGGATCTGTAACTGTACCGCGAAAGATAACGCGCCGCGGGAAGTTGCAGCACCGTCATCAGGGGCGTGAAGGAGGCGATCACTCCTAGGATGACGGAGTTGGCCCCGAGATCCTTGGCCAGCAGGACGATCGGAGCACCAAGAATGATCTGGAAGCAGATCGCATTGTAGAACTGAAACCAATGAAACCCGAAGGTTTCCTGAGTGTAGGGAACATCGAAAAGACCGAGCGGGCCTTTGTAGCCACCGGTGCCGGGCGTCCCCGGGGGAGTGTCGGCTGTTTTCACGATACCATCGGAATTAGAGAGCCGATGTCAGGGGTCGGAACAACCCACCTCCGTTCTCCGGCATCCGGTTTCCTAACTCCGGTGCCCGAAAAAGTCGTCCCCCGCTCATTCCCCGGAAACGGCTTCCTTGGGCCGGTTCTTCAGATGGGGGAAGAGGATGACGTCCCGGATCGACTCGGCGCCGGTCAGGAGCATGACAAGGCGGTCGATGCCGATGCCGATGCCGCCGGCCGGAGGCATGCCGTACTCGAGGGCATCGAGGAACTCCGTGTCGATCTTCTGCTGCTCCTCGCCAGCCTGGTGCTCGAGTCGCTCGCGCTGGAGGTCGGGGTCGTTGAGCTCCGAGTAGCCGGGGGAGATCTCCTGCCCGTTGATGATGAGCTCGTAGACATCGACCGTCGAGGGATCCGCATCGTTGAGACGCGCCAAGGGGACAAGCTCCTTGGGGACGTGGGTGACGAAGCAGGGATCGATTGTCTTCTCCTCCACAAGCTTCTCGAAGACATGCTGGGTCATCTCGAACTCCTCGGGGCAGTGGGAGATGTCGAGCTTCAGTTCGGCGCAGCGCCGGATCTTCCCCTCCTTGTCGAGGGCGAACCATCCGGGCACAGCCTCCTCGATGAGGTCATGGTAGGAGGCGCGCTTCCAGGGGCGGGAGAGATTGATGGTGCGGGTGACATTCCCCTCCGCGTCGCGGTGATGGACCTGATGATCGGCATTGCCGAGCATCACGGCGAGATGGCAGATCAGCTCCTCGACCAGCACCGACATCACCCGGAAGTCGGCGTAGGCCCAGTAGGCCTCGAGCATGGTGAACTCGGGATTATGGCGGCGGGATATCCCCTCGTTGCGGAAGCTGCGGTTGAGCTCGAAGACTTTCGGGAAGCCGGCGACGAGAAGGCGCTTGAGGTAGAGCTCCGGCGCGATGCGGAGATAGAAGTCCATGCCCAACGCGTTGTGATGGGTCTTGAACGGCTCGGCGGCGGCGCCCCCCGGGATCGCCTGCATCATCGGGGTCTCCACCTCGAGGAAGCCGCGCTCGTCGAGGAAGCGGCGGATCTCGCGCACGACGAGACTGCGCTGGCGGAAGGTCTCTCGCGACGGGGCGTTGGCGATCAGGTCAAGGTAGCGCTGGCGGTAGCGGGTCTCGGAGTCCTGCACCCCGTGCCACTTGTCGGGAAGGGGGCGGAGCGACTTGGAGAGCATCACCAGACGGGTCACCTTGATGCTCGGTTCGCCGGTCCGGGTCGTGAAGCACTCACCCTCCACACCGATGAAGTCCCCGATGTCGAGTTGGGCGGCGAGGGCAAGCGCCGCCTCGTCGAGTTCCTTGCCGTTGAGATAGACCTGCATGCGTCCTCCGATATCGGAGAGGTCGAGGAAGCGGCTCTTCCCCATGTCGCGGTACGCGGTGATGCGCCCGGCCATGGTGACGCATTTCCCCTCGGCAAAAGAGGCCCGGACTTCCTCCACCGTGCCGGAGGTGTCAAAGGCGGCCCCGTAGGGATCGACTCCGAGATCACGGATGGCCTGAAGTTTCTGCCGGCGGACGGCTACAAGATCGCTGAGAGGTGACTGGGTTGACTGTTCCACCCGAAGAGGTTGCCTGAAAAGTCCGCGCCTGGCGAGCAGAGAGGAGTTGGGGATGTGAGCACGAAGAATGTTGAATCGTTACAATGCGGACCTGATGCAATTTCAGTGACAGCGCCTTGCTACCCAAGAGTCTTGCAGCTTCCGGGGCAGAAGTTCCGAGGGATTGGTTCAAACCCCTCCTAACCTTTTAACCATTCAACTTTTTAACCCGATCGCCTCCGCTCCCATCCCTTTTATCCCCTTCATCCCTGTGAATTTCCTTCCTTCCCTCCAACCAATTCCGCGGCGAGGCGGAGGGCGGCAAGGAAGCTGTCGGGGCGGGCTTTCCCGGTTCCCGCGATCTCGTAGGCCGTCCCGTGGTCGGGGCTCGTGCGGATAAACGGCAGACCGAGGGTGACGTTGACCCCGTCGTGGAAGCCGAGAAGTTTCAGCGGGATCAATCCCTGGTCATGATACATGCAGAGGACGCCGTCGAATTCCCCGTTGGTGGCGCGCCAGAAGACGGTGTCGGGGCTCAAGGGACCGGTGAACCGGGCTTCGGGAACGGCGGCTTCCAGCAAGGGAATGGCCGGGGAGATGATCCTCTCCTCCTCGTCGCCGAGATCACCCTGCTCCCCCGCATGGGGATTGAGCCCGGCCACGGCAATGCGAGGAGAGGCGATACCGCGCCGCCGGAGGAATGCTGCAAGCAATCCCCCCACCCGAACGATCTCATCCGAGCTCAGCATCGCGGCCACCTCGCGCAGCGGAACATGAGCGGTCACGAGCGCCACGGTCAGGGGGCCTCCCGTCAGGAGCATGGCGAAGTTCTCGACGCCGGCCCGCGCCGCAAAGAACTCCGTCTGGCCGGGAAAGGTGAATCCGGCACCGTGAAGGTGCTTCTTGCTCACGGGTCCCGTGACCACGGCGGCAAGCTCCCCGGCAAGGGCCCGGCGTGCGGCCTCCTCGAGTGCCGCAATCGCCCGACGGGAGCCCTCCTCGTCGGGGCGGCCGGGATTGCGGGGTGTCGGATCCCCAATGACCGAGAGCGTCACTCCCTCGGGAGGATGGCGCAGTGCTTCGGCAAGAAGCTCGGGACCGACACCGGCGGGATCACCGGCAACAAGACCGATGACGGGAAGTGGCGTGGATGCCATCATGGCGGACATCGCCGGGGCTACAGAATCTTGATGTAGGCCTTCTCGCGGAGGCCCTTGAGCCAGCGCTCCTGCCCCTTGAGTTTCTCTTCCTGGATGAGGGCCTGGACGATCTCGGGCTGGACCTCGGAGAGGGGCTTGGTGACGGCGGGCTTCCTGGCCTCGACCATGAGGATGTAGTAGCCGTTGTCGAGTTGGGTGACCGTGCTGATCTCGCCGGGCTTGAGCGAGAAGGCCACCTTGGCGAGATCCTCGTTGAGGGTCTTGCGCTCGATCCAGCCCCAGTCACCGCCCATGTCACTGGTTGAATCCTCCGAGTACATCTGGGCCAGACGGTCGAATTCCGCGCCACCGGCTAGTTTCTCCCGCAACTCGGCGGCCATCTGCTTCTTGCCGGCGGAGGAATCGGAGGGGGCGTCCCCGTTGGAGGATCCCTCCTTGAGGACGATCATCCGTAGCTTGACCTGCTCGGGAGAGGTGTAGGCGGCACTGTTCTTGTTGTAGTACTCGCGGATCTTCACCGGGGAGACGATGATGTTGTCGCTGGTCTTGGCCTGGCGCATCGCTTGCACGGTGATCTTGTCCTTCTCGACCTCGCGGAAGCGGGCCATCGTGTAGCCCTGGGCCTGAAGGGTCTTCACAAAAGCGGTGCGGTCACCGCCGAACTCCTGCCGGATGATGCGGTTGATGCTGTCGTCGATGATGTAGGAGGGGATGTTGAACTCCTTCTTCCTGAACTCCTGCAGGATCAGCGCGCGGTCGACGAGGTCCTGGACAGCGCCCTGGCGCATCTCCTTGATCCGCCGCTGCAACTCCTCGCCATGGTAGATCTCGGCGGCGGAGCGTTCGCGCGCACCCACCAACTCCCTCACCTGAGAGAAGGTGATGATCTCGCCGTTGACCACGGCGGCAATGCCGTTGAGCACCTCCTCGACCGCCTTGAGCGGGGCCGTGGCGGCAAGCAGGGTGAGAAGGAGAAGGATTCGTTTGGTGATCATGATCATGGGAGGCGGTTTGCGGTGCGGTTCACCTCTCGGGAACTCAGACTTTCAGGGCCTCCAGAAAGCGCAAAATCTCGGAAAGCTTGGAAGCGGGCTTGGAGGCCGTCAAGCGTGGAAACCTGTGACCGATCAGAAGGAAATCGCCCCGACGCGTCAGCATCAGCCTCTCGCCCCGCGTCTCCACCTTGGTGATCCCCTTGGCGGCCGCCGCCCGGCGGATGCGCTCCATCACCAGCAGATGGCGTATCTCCTGAGGAAGCGGGCCGAAGCGGTCGCGCCAACCGGCCGAGAGAGCCTCCAACCCGGCGGTGTCGGGGGCGGAGGCAAGGGAGCGGTGCGCCTCGATCCGGAGCTTCGCCTCGGGAAGGTAGCCCGAGGGAATATAGGCGCCGCAACGCGTGATCCGCACCCCCTCCTCCCCGGTCGCGGCTCCCAACTCTCCCATCTCCTCGGGCGTGTTGGCCACGAAATCGAAGCGGAGCAGTGCCTGCTTCTCGTCAAGCGAGCCGGTGGCAGCCGTGGCGGGATCCCCTTTCATCCGGTCGACGGCCTGACGGAGCATCCGGCAATAGAGGTCGAAGCCGACGGCGGCGATGTGGCCGCTCTGGGCGGTTCCGAGGAGATTCCCCGCACCGCGGATCTCGAGATCGCGCATCGCGATCCGGAATCCGGCGCCGAGCTGGGAGTATTGGCGGATCGCCTGCACGCGGCGGCGGGCCTCACCCACCATCATCATGTCACGCGGGAGCATCAGGTAGGCGTAGGCTTTCTGCCGGCTGCGTCCCACGCGTCCGCGGAGTTGGTAAAGATCGGCCAGACCGAAGCGGTCGGCGCGGTCGATGATGATCGTGTTGGCGTTGGGGATATCGAGCCCGCTCTCGATGATCGTGGTCGAGACAAGCACGTCGGCATCGCCCTCCACGAAGCGCTTCATCACGGTCTCGAGCTCCCCCTCCTCCATCTGGCCGTGCCCCACCAACGCACGCACGCCGGGGCAGAGTTCCCCGAGCCGGGCGGCCACCTTTTCAATCGAGCCGATCCGGTTGTGGAGCAGGTAGACCTGCCCTCCCCGGGCCCGCTCCCGCTGGATCGCGTCGCGGATGACGCGCTCGTCGTAGGCGCAGATCACGGTCTCGACCGGCTGGCGGTCAGGCGGCGGCGTCTCGATCACCGACATGTCGCGCGCCCCCATGAGCGAGAGGTAGAGGGTGCGGGGAATCGGCGTGGCGGAGAGGGTCAGCACGTCGATGAGCCGGAAGCGGTCCTTGAGCGCCTCCTTGTGCTTCACCCCGAAGCGCTGTTCCTCGTCGACGATGACAAGCCCGATGTCCTTGAAGGCCACGTCGGGCGAGAGTAGCCGGTGCGTCCCCACCACCAGGTCCACCGACCCGTCGGCCAGTCCCTTCACCACTTCCCGCTGCTCGGCGGCGCTGCGGTAACGGCTCAGCAGCTCGATCTTGACAGGATACTCGCTCATCCGCTCACGGAGCGTGCGGGCATGCTGCTGGGCCAGCACCGTGGTGGGGGCGAGAAAGACCACCTGCTTCCCGCCCATGAGCGCCTTGAAGGCAGCCCTCAGCGCCACCTCGGTCTTGCCGAACCCGACATCGCCGCAGAGAAGGCGATCCATCGGCCTGCGCGACTCCATGTCCTGCTTGATCTCCACGATCGCGCGCAACTGGTCCGGGGTCTCGCGGTAGGGAAAGCTATGCTCCAGCTCGTGCTGCCACGGCGTGTCGGGCCCGTAGGCGTGGCCCTGACCGGTCTCCCGCTCCGCCTGCAGAAGGAGAAGGCGGCCGGCGTAAAGGAAGACCGATTTCTCGGCGGCCTTGCGGGTCTTCGACCACTTGTCGTCGCCGAGGGAGGAGAGATCGGGGGCGTGCTTTCCGACGCCGACATAGCGGGAAACCTGCCACGCCTGATCGATCGGGACAAAGAGCCGCGAATCATCCGCAAACTCCAGCGCCAGAACCTCCCCCTCGCTCCCGTCGGCTGCGGGGAGCTTCTGGAGTCCGAGGTAGCGGCCGATCCCGTGCTCCGCATGGACCACCAGATCTCCTTCCGTGAATTCCGTGAAGTCGATGGCGGAGCGGGAGGCCTTCTGCCGCTCGCGCCGCAGATGAAGCCTCCGGAGACGCTGGCTGGCCGAGCGCCCGAAGAGTTCGGCATCGGCGAGGATCGCGAGCTTCGCCGCCGGAAAGCAGAAGCCACGCGAGATCGCGCCGATCCGGGTCTCGGGAAGACCGGGCCCGGCCTTGGATTTTTTGGAGGCTTTGGATGCTGAGGATGCAGTGGCATGCTTGGCCGGCGATTCCATGGCGGCGAGGGCGAGTTCCCGGAAGCGTTCCCCCTCCCCCTCCGTGGCGCTGAGCAGGACGACCCTCCATCCGCTCCCCCTCCAGTCGGCAAGCTGTCGGAAGAACTCGCGGCGGCGCGCCTCGTCGACGATGAAATCCCCGGCCCCGAAGGCGGCGAAGGGAATCGGATCGAAACTGAGCACCTTGGAATCCCCCTCCCCATCTTCCTCCTCCCCCGCTCTTTCCAGCATCGGGACGGAAGAGATCAGGAGCCGATGGGCAGGGGGGTGTGCGGCAGGACGATCCGGCGCGGACTCCCCCTCCCCGACTCCCTTCTCCGATTCGGGTTCCCAGCCGATTTCGACCACGAGGTCGTTCTCCTTGAGGTATCCGGAAAGGGGAATGCTCGGTTTGTCGGTATCCCCCAACTGCACCTCGCACCGCTCGACCTCCCCGACGGAGGTCTGCGTATCGGGATCGAACTCACGGATCGAACCGATCCCCTCCTCGTCGAACTCCAGACGGCACGGCATCGCCTGCTGCCAGGAGAAGAGGTCAAGGATGCCTCCGCGCAGGGCGAACTCGCCGCGTCGCGTCACCTGGGCCACCCGCTCGTAGCCGGCGTCGGCAAGCCGGACGGCCACGCTTCCCGGAGCACCCTTCCATCCGGTGGCGAGCGTCAGCAGATCACCCGTGAGGTCTCCGGCCGAGGGGACATTCTCCTCCCATTGGGTCGCGGTGATCACCGGTGCCACGCTCTCGCCGCGGGCAATCCTGCCAAGCAGGGCCAGACGCTCGGAGGCCGTCTCCGGGTCGGGCAGGCCGAGGCCCGCCGCGGGGATCTCAAGATCAGGGAAGAGAAGCGACTGCCCGATCCACGACGAAAGTTCCGAGGCAAACTCCTCCTGTGCCCTGACATCACGGCAGACGAACCAGACGCGCCGCCCGTTGCCGAGATGACGCGCCACGAGCGCCGCAAGGAAGGGCCACGCCTGCTCGGAGGCATCCCCCAGCAGGACCGGAGGTGACACCGCCCTCCCGCTTCCCACCGCGGCCAGAACCGCACGGAGCAGCGGATGCTCCGCGGCGGCGTCGAGCAGGTCGTTATGCGCCCCGGAGTAATCCATGGGATCTGAGGTAATCGCGGGCAAGTTGCTGCGCGGGGTCCGGATGGGAAAGAGGCTTCCCGTCGAGCAGGGCGACAGGCATCACCCCGAGCCGGGAATTCGTGACGGCAAGCGCCACGGCGCGGCGCAGATCGGCGGGGCGAAGGGGACGTTCGTGTAGGGGGGCTTTCCGGCGCACCCATCCGATCACCGCCCCGGAGCGCGCTCCGGATGAGGCCGGCGGCGTGCAAAGAATGGTTCCTGAACGCGTCGGGAGCCACACCAGAAGATTTCCCATGGCGCAGGAGAGGATCCTCCCCTGTTCATCGAGGACGATCGCCTCGTCGGCTCCGGCCTTGCGGGCATAGGCAAGGGCCGTGAGATGCGACCCGTAGTTGCCGCTCTTTTCCCCCCAGCCTCCAGCGGCAACCGCCTTCCCCGAGATAACCAGACGACAGCCCGCGGCGAGTTCCTCCTCCGTGGGAAAGCGCGTCGCCTCCCAAGCGAGGTAACAACTGGGCGCGATGACCGGGGCACAGGGGGCCCCCGATCCGGCGGTGAGGTAGATACGGAGCATTCCGTCGGCCAGCTTCACCGATCCGAGGAAGGATCGGAGTGACGAGGCGAGGGATCGGGAAAAGGGGATGGCGTGGCGCTTCGCCGCGGCCGAGAGAAGGGAAAGATGCTCCCGTGCCAGCAGGGCCGACCCGTTCCTCACGGCGATGCTCTCGAAGAGGTGCTGACCGTAGCGGAATCCCCGGTCATCCAGCGGGATCCCGCCGCGATGCGATGCGATGCGCTTCCCATCCCAGCGCCAGACCCTGAATGTCGCGCGCCCTTTCACGGGATGATCACTCCCCGGAGGCCCCGTTCAGTCTCTCCAGACGCTTGCGCAGGGTGGCGCGGGTGATGCCGAGCAGCTTGGAGGCCTTGACCTGGTTGTTCCCGGTCACCTCCATCGCGCGCCGGGTGAAGTCCTCCTCGACCCAGGGAAGCAGTTCCCGCTCGCCTCCCTCGCGGCAGAGTGCCTCGAAGAGGGAACTGGCGGCCTCCGCGACCGTCATGGCGCAAACGGGAGCGACGATGGTCGCAAGGTCGGCCTGCCCGGCTGCACCGGCCACCTGACCGAGGGGAAGATCCTTCGGCAAAAGCACGTCGCTGGTGGCGAGCACGACGGCGCGCTGAAGCGTGTTCTGGAGCTCGCGGACATTCCCGGGCCAGGGGTAGGACTCCATGACCCTGATCGCCTCGCCGGAGAGCTGGAGGAGCGGGCGGTGCTGCTGGTTGGCGATGCGGGAGAGAAAGTATTCCGCCAGCAACCGGATGTCCTCGACGCGGGCACGGAGCGGAGGCAGGTGGATGCCGACGACATTGAGGCGGTAGTAGAGATCCTCGCGGAACTCCTTCTTTGCAATCGCCTCCTCGAGGTTGC
This sequence comes from Spartobacteria bacterium, assembly GCA_947482345.1. Lineage (GTDB taxonomy): Bacteria > Verrucomicrobiota > Verrucomicrobiia > Chthoniobacterales > UBA6821 > UBA6821. The sequence goes on along the minus strand of CANKJN010000012.1, from coordinate 15,512 downwards.
GGTTCGTCGCGGCGACGATGCGGACATTGGACCTGATCGTGGCGTTGCCGCCGACGCGGGAGAATTCACCCTCCTGCAGCACGCGCAGGAGCTTGCTCTGGACGGCGAGCGGCATCTCCCCGATCTCGTCGAGGAAGAGGGTGCCGCCGTTGCACTGCTCGAAGCGGCCGATGCGCTGGGTCGCGGCCCCGGTGAAGGCCCCCTTCTCGTGCCCGAAGAGCTCACTCTCGAGCAGGTTCTCGGGGATCGCGGCACAGTTGATGGCCAGCAGGCTCTTCTTGCTGCGCTCGCTGTAGCTGTGGATGGCGCGGGCGACAAGTTCCTTGCCGCAGCCGCTCTCGCCGGTGACAAGCACCGGGGCATCGCTCATGGCCACGCGGCCGACCATCTTGAACACCGACTGCATCGCCTCGGACTGGCCGACGATGTCGTCGCGGTACTGCTCGACGGTGAGGGCGGGCTTGGCGGGGGAGGCGGCGCGGAGTTCCGCCGCAGCCTTGAGGGCCGTGTCGACGACCACCTTCATGCTGAAGGGGAGCGACTCCTTGCGCAGGAAGTCGAATGCGCCGAGCTTCATCGACTCGATGACCGCCTGGGTGGTGCCGAAGGCGCTCGTGATGATCACCATCGCGTTGGGCGATTCGGCCCTGATCCTGGCAAGCAGGTCGAGCCCCCCCGAGGGACGCAGGTGCATCTCGGCGATGACGAGATCGGGCTTCTCGAGGCAGAAGATCTTGAAGGCGTTGGCGGAGCTGGTCTCGGTGATCACCTTCACGCCGGAGGCCTTGAGCTGGTGCCGGGCCCAGTCGAGGAAGTCGGTCTCGCTGTCGACGATCAGGACGGTCTGTGAGGCGGGTGCCGGGATGCTCATGCGGATGCGGTTGTCACGGGGTTCTCGACGGCACCCCCGAAGCGGCGGTCACGGGACTGGAAATCGGCGATCGCCGCCCGAAGATCCTCCGCTCCGAAATCAGGCCAGAGCCGAGGGGTGACATGGATCTCGGTGTAGCTCAGTTGCCAGAGGAGGAAATTCGAGAGACGCATCTCGCCCGAGGTGCGGATCAGGAGATCGGGATCGGGCATGGCGGCGGTGTAGAGATGGGTGGAGAGGGTTTCCCCCGAGATGGAGCCGGGGTCGAGCTTCCCCTGCTTCACCTCGTGCGCAATGGAGCGGACGGCGTCCACGATCTCGTCGCGGCCGCCGTAGTTGAGCGCCAGCGTGAGGGTCAGCTTCGTGTTGTGCGCGGTGTCGGCGATGGCCCTCTCGAGGCGCTTGCGGACGGGACCTGGCAGATCGGCCGTCCGGCCGATCGTGGCGAGACGGACGCCATTTCTCTCCATCATGGCGACCTTTTCCGAGAGAAACCGCTCGAGAAGCAGCATCAGGCCGGCAACCTCGTGGGCGGGACGCTTCCAGTTCTCGGTGGAGAAGGCGTAGAGGGTGAGGAACCCGACACCCTCGGCGATGCAGGCCTCGCAGACGGGCTCGACATTGCGGGCGCCCTGCTCGTGCCCCTTGAGGCGCGGCCATCCACGCTCGCGCGCCCAGCGCCCGTTGCCATCCATGATGATGGCGATGTGCCGGGGCACCTTGGCTGACGTCTGGGTGTTCACGACTCTTTCAGACCGGCCACCCGTCACAAATGAATCGTCTGCTCGCGACCCGGACCGGTGCTGACGATCGAGAGGCGGGCGCCGCTCAACTTGGCGAGCTTCTCGGCGTATTGGCGGGCCTTGAGCGGGAGATCCTTGTACTTGCGGATCGTGTCGGTCGGGGTCATCCAGCCCGGCATCGAGGTGTAGATGGGACGGCAGCGGGCCAACTCCCCGGCATCGGTCGGCGGGGTGTCGAGCACGGGGCCCTTTCCGTCGATGCGGTAGCCGGTGCAGATGAGGATCTTCTTCACGCCGTCGAGTCCGTCGAGGTTCGTGATCGCAAGGTCGTCGACTCCGTTCACCATGGTGGCGTAGCGGGTGGCCACCGCGTCGAACCATCCGCAGCGGCGGGCGCGCCCCGTGGTGGCGCCGAACTCGCGGCCCATCCCGTGAAGCATGTCGCCGATGACATCCTCCTCGGTCGGAAGCGGACCCTCGCCGACGCGGGTGGTGTAGGCCTTCACGACGCCGATCACGCGGTCGATGCGGTTCGGGGCTATGCCGGAACCGGTGCAGGCCCCGCCGGAGGTGGTGTTGGAACTGGTGACGAAGGGATAGGTCCCGTGGTCGATGTCAAGGAAGGTCCCCTGGGCACCCTCGAAGAGGATCTCCTTCTTCGCCGCCATCGCCTTGTGCAGGTAGGTGGCGGTGTTGATCACGAAGGGCTTGAGCAACTTGGCGGCGGCCACGTAGTCGGCGAGCACCTTGGCACCACTGACCGGCTTGCCGCCGAGCGCCTTGAGGACGGCGTTGTTCTCCCTGATGCGCAGTGCGAGCTTCTGCTTGAAGACCTCGGGGCGGATCAGGTCGGCCATGCGAAGGCCGGTGCGGGCAACCTTGTCGCCGTAGGCGGGACCGATACCGCGCTTGGTGGTGCCGATCTTGTTCTTTCCCTTGAGCTCCTCGCGGCGCTCGTCGATGGAGCGGTGGTACGGCATCACGAGATGAGCGCAGTCGCTGATGAGGAGATTCTTGGCGTCGACCTTGATGCCGCGGGCTCGGAGTCCCTTGATCTCCCCGACCAAGGCGACCGGATCGATCACCACGCCGTTGCCGATCACACAGACCTTCCCCTTGCGCAGAATGCCGGAGGGAATCAGGTGGAGGACGTATTTTTTGTCACCATCGACGATGGTGTGTCCGGCGTTGTTCCCCCCTTGGCTGCGGACGACGATGTCGACCCCGCCGGTCAGGACATCGATGATCTTTCCTTTGCCTTCATCCCCCCACTGGGAGCCTACAAGAATGGTGTTCGACATGGTGTTAAAGCTGTTGGCACAAAAAAACCGGACCAGAGTCCGGTCGAGTGGTCAAAAATCGCCACTCCCCTGAAGGAATGCAAGGAGAAAGGGGGCGGGGCGGAATTATGAAGGATGAAAGAAGGGGTTAGGCTGAAGGCTGAAGGGGAGAAAGGCAAAATGAAGAACCAAGCCCGAGGGATCGGGCGCGGTAGATCCCGCGCATGCGGGACCCGAAGCAAGGGCGGCACAGCTTGCCGGGCGGCAAGTGCCGTCAATTATAAAGGTTCAAAGGGGAAACCTGCCGAAACAAATCAGCGACTGGCTCGAGTTGATAGGACTGCTAAGCAGCCCCCATGGGGGCCAGTGGCTTGGGAAAGCCCGAGTTCAAATGCGAAGCAACGGCCGGGCAAGCAAACCTGAAACCTGAAACCTGAAAACTGAAGGCTAAAAAGAATCCCCTCCCATCAGAACTTGCGCTCCAACGGGACGAGCCCGTTGGGGGTGCGGGCGGCAGGAGAAGGATGAAGACTTTTTAGGGAGCCGCGCCCCTACTTCAGCACCGAGGCCTGGGCCGCGCGGATTTTCTCCACGATCGGCTTCAACGAGGGATCCTGCTTCTCGATCAGATCAAGCTTCACCTTTGCGAGGGCCCGCTTGGCCTGAACCTGTGCTTGGGGCGTTGAGGCATTGGTGACCGCATTGTTGGCGGCGATGAACTCGGGATCGTTCGCAATGGCTCCCATCGCCGCCTTCATCTTCATCTTGTCGGAAAAGGAGAGCAGGCTGATGACCTGCTCGCGGCACTTCTCCATCGCGGCAAGAACCTGCTCGGGGGATTGGGTCTGCGCATGAAGTAGGGATCCAAAGGCTATGGCAGCCATATAAACCGAAGCCAGAAGCAACCTCGGGATGGCAGATCGAATAGGGATGTTCATATTCTCAGGGGGAAGTCGGGCTATTGCGGACTCGAGCCGGGAGTCGGGCTCGGAGAGGCCTTCGGATGAGCCTGTTGATAGTCATCCTTGAGTTTCTTTCCGACGGTTCTTCCGAGAACCGAACTGGCAATGCGCACCGGCGGGGGCGCGGCACAACCGGCAAGCAGGGCGATGGCGATGAGAGGTACGAATTTCTTCATGAGTTTCATTGGCATTGATGAAGTAGAAACTCTAGCTCGCAGTGGCAATCCACAAAGCGGATGAACCCGGATTTTGCATTAGGGAAGCGCTCGCCGCCTGGCGGCCTGTCGGGCCGCAGGCTCTTAGCGGTTTAGGCTGAAGGCTGAAGGCTGAAGGCTGAAGGCTGGAAGGTGCGATGACTGCAATCGATGGGATCAATTCCTCCCAATAGGTTTGGAAGCTTGGATGGAGAGCAAGGCGTTAAGCCCTCAAATAAAGCCCAACCCTATTCAGTTATGGCGAGGGGATTTTTGATGATGGCAAGGCGCATGAATTTTTCCCAAAGCTCGCAAGCTTGGATGGAGAGCAAGGCGTGAGAGCGAAGCGGTAGTGCACCTACCGCGAGCGAGCAACAACGCTGCTATCCGCCAAGATCGCGAGCCTTTAAAAGGTCACCACTCGACGACGGTGGAGGCCCAAGTCAGCCCCCCGCCGAACACCACCATCAGGATCTTCTCCCCGCGCTTGAAGCGCCCGGTGCGGTTCGCCTCATCGAGTGCGATGGCGACGGCGGCGGCGGAGGTGTTGCCGTAGCGGTCGAGATTGATATGGAAGCGCTCCATGGAGACGTCGAGTCGACTGGCGATCGCCTCGATGATGCGGAGGTTGGCCTGGTGGGGAATGAAGCAGGCGATCTCGGAAGGGGAGACTCCGGCGTCGACAAGGACCTGCTGGGAGGCCTCGACCATGGCGGTGACGGCGTGCTTGTAGGTCTCGCGGCCGTTCATGCGGATGGTGACCGGGTTCTCGGCGGATGTCGGGGAGTTCGCCGGGTGCGCGCTTCCGCCGCCGGGGATGTAGAGGATGTCAGCAAGGGCACCGTTGCTTCCCATGCGGGTCGCCATGACTCCCTTGGATCCCTCGCGGTGCTGAAGGATGGCGGCTCCGGCTCCGTCGCCGAAGAGGACGCAGGTGTTGCGGTCGGTCCAGTCGACGATGCTGGAGAGCTTGTCGGCGCCGATCACGAGGACGGTCCTGTAGGTGCCTGAGGCAATGAACTGGCGGGCAGTCTCGACTCCAAAGAGGAAACCGGAGCAGGCGGCCGAGAGGTCGAAGCAGACGGCATTGACCGCGCCGATCTTGGTCTGCACGAAGCAGGCGGTGTTCGGGAAGAACATGTCGGGCGTGACGGTGGCGCAGATGATGAGGTCGATCTCACCGGCCTGGATCCCGGCATTCTGGATGGCGGCCTCGGCGGCGCGGGCGGCCATCTCGCTGGTCGGCATCTCAGGCCCGGCGATACGGCGCTCCCGGATGCCGGTGCGGCTCAGGATCCACTCGTCGCTGGTCTCCACCAACTTCTCGAGATCAGCGTTGGTCATCACGCGGTCGGGGACGTAGCTGCCGGTGCCGATGATGGATGCGGTGCGGTTCATGAAAATCTTGGAGACTTGGCCTGCAGGCGTTCAGGCTGCCGGTTTTGCCGCGGAAGCGGAGACCACGTTCTTCTCGTTGTAGGCGCGCACGGCCTCGACGATGCGGGGATTCACCTGCTGGTCGATGAAGTCGGCGGCGACACGGATGGCGTTCTTGATGGCGAGCGGGGTGCTGGAGCCGTGGGCTATGATGCAGATGCCGTTGACTCCGAGGAGAGGGCTGCCGCCGTAGTTCTCGTAGTTGGTCTTGCGGCGGATGGCGCGGAAGGCATTGCGGGCGATCCAGGCACCGAGCATGCGGAGCGGGGTCTTGGTCAGTTCGCTCTTGAGCCACCGGAAGACGGCGCTGGCGGTGGCCTCCGCGGTCTTCAGGACGACGTTGCCGGTGAACCCGTCGCAGAGGATGACCTCGACCGGATGCTCGAAGAGGTCGTGCCCCTCGATGTTGCCGCGGAAATTGAGCGAGGAGGCCTTGAGCAACTTGAAGACATCCTTGGTGAACTCGCTCCCCTTCGCATCCTCGCCGCCGATCGACATGAGGCCGATTTCGGGGTTCGCGTATCCGAGGACATGCTTGGAAAGGACGGATCCCATGATCGCGTACTGCAGGAGATGAAAGGGCTTGGCGTCGATGTTGGCCCCGGCGTCGATGAGGACGCAGACGTTCTTCTCGGTGGGGAGGTATGAGGCGATGCCGGGGCGCTCGATTCCCTCGAGGGTGCGGAGCTTGATGGTGGTCGCGGCGACGGCGGCACCGGTGTGCCCGGCACTCACGATGGCATCGGCCTGGCCGGCCTTGACGAGGTCGACGGCCCGGGAAACGGAGGAATCCTTCTTGCGGCGGACGGCCTCGACGGCCGCGTCGCTCATCTCGACGACCTGCGTGGTGTGAACGATCTCAATGCGCGGGTCGGCGCACCCGAGGGAGGTGAGTTCGGCCTTGATCGCCTGCTCGTCCCCGGTGAGGAAGAGCTTGGTGATCCGGGGGTACTCGCGCAGGGCCATGACGGCCCCGGCCACGGTGTTCTTCGGGGCATAGTCACCCCCCATGGCGTCGAGGGCGATCCTCATGATGCTACTGGATACCGGGCTGGAGCTTTCTGCTTCCTGATCGGAAGAGGAGGGGGGTGGTTACGCCACCTCGACATCGAGAACCTGACGGCCGCGGTAGGTTCCGCAAGCGGGGCAGGCGGTGTGAGAGCGGAGAGTGGCGCCGCACTGGGTGCACTTGCCGAGCTTGGGGGCATGCCAGCGGTTCGCGGCCTTGCGGGTGCGAAGGCGCATCTTTGAAGTTTTACGTTTAGGGACTCCCATCGGATGGTGGTGTTTTGAGTTGGTCGAGTGCTTCCCAGACCGCCGGGCGCGCCGTCTTCTCCGTTTGCAAGGGAGTGGTTCGGGCGCCCGCGGGGAAGTGGGCGGGGCAGGTCTTTTCTCCGCCCTGATCGCATCGGGGATGCGTGGGCAGAAGGAGATGAATATCCTCCCTTACCTCGGGGGTCAAGTCCACTAATTCACTTCCTTCCAGTTCGATCTGGGTGGCGAACGGGTCGACAACCACCTCCCTCTCAAAGGGCTCTAGGCAGGAAACACAGGTCATCCGCACCCTCTGGGCCAGACTGCCGGTGGCGAAGAGCCCCCCGTCGGAGAGACCGACATCCAGGGAATACTCCAAGGGACCGACAGGTTCGGCTCCCGCCTCCTCAAGCCCGAGGGGGTCGGAATCCTCTTCCCCCTCCAGATGAAGGGTGCTCCCGGCGGGAATCTGGCGCAGATGGACTTTCATGGGGATACTCTAGCCCAAGATTCGCAGGGATGGAAGGGATGGTGAAAATTGAACCCGGATTTTGCAATAGAGCGGCATCAACTGGTGTGGATGGTTCACCCGGATGGTGGCCCTCAGGGAGTTAAAAACGTTGAACCGTTAAAAGGGTTACAAGGGACCGAATGCCGACGGGTTTCAGATTCTCCATTCCGTTTTAACCCTTCTAACCCTCCTTCCAGTTTCATTAGGGAACCGTTGATTAAATCCCATGAAGGCCACTGAAGAGCATTTGCTGATTTTTGAACGGCACTTCTCTCCCGAGAAGCGGTGCCGTCCCCCATTGTGATGGGGGATCATGCCTTCGGCATGCTTCTCCGCGCCTCCTCCCGGAGGCTTGGTTGAAGGCGCGAGTGCTGGGCAACACGTAGCTGCGTGGGCGGCTTGGGTAGATTTGCCGAAGGCAAACCCGTCAGGGCGAGCCGAGCGGGAGCGAGCGAGTCAATACCCGCAGCGGTCTCGCCCGAGCGAGCAACGCCGCAAAAATCGACAAATGGGTTCAGCCCTCCGGGTTGCGGGGATAACGGGCCGGGGGCTGCGTTGGCTTCGCGGTTGCAGCCCACTGCGGGGATGCGCCCGCGAAGCTGCCTTGCCCGCGGCCCATTCTTCCCGTAACGGCCTATATGCGATTAAATCAGCGATTCCTTAGGCCTTGGGAAATTTTTCGGTCAGGGCATCAAGCACCGGAGCGGAGACAAACGGGGTGACATCACCGCCGAGGCGGGCCACCTCCTTGACGATCCGGGAGCTCAGGAAGATGCAATCCTCCCTGGGCGTGAGGAAGATGGTCTCGATCTTCGGCTCGAGGCGGCGGTTGGTCAGTGCCATCTGGAACTCGAACTCGAAGTCGGAGACGGCCCTCAGGCCCCGGATGACGACGAAGGATTCACGGCGGCGACAGAAATCGACCAAGAGACCGTTGAGCGGCTCCACGGAAAGACCCGGCTGATCGCCGACGCTCCGGCGGATCAGGTCGACGCGTTCCGCCGTGGTGAAGAGAGGGCTCTTCGCCTCGTTGTCGGCCACCCCGACGATCACCTCGTCAAAGAGACCGAGCGACCGCGTGATCAGGTCGAGGTGACCATTGGTCACCGGGTCGAAGCTTCCCGGATAGATCGCGCGGCGGCGGCTCATGGAACGGGTTATTCCCACTCGATGGTGGCGGGGGGCTTGCTCGAGACGTCGAGCACGCAGCGGTTGACTCCCTTCACCTCGTTGATGATGCGGCTGGAGATCTTGCCAAGCAGGTCGTAGGGGAGACGGACCCAGTCGGCCGTCATGCCGTCCTGACTCTCCACGACGCGGAGGGCGATCGTATAGTCGTAGGTACGCTCGTCGCCCATGACTCCGACCGACTGGACGGGCAGGAGGACTGCGAAGGACTGCCAAACCTTGAAGTACCAGCCCGAGTTCTTCATCTCCTCGAGGACAATGCGGTCAGCGTCACGCACGATACGGAGACGCTCCGGGGTGATGGCGCCGACGATGCGGACTGCGAGACCCGGACCGGGGAAGGGCTGGCGGTCGACCACCTCGCGGGGTAGGCCCAGCTCGCGACCCACCTCGCGGACCTCATCCTTGAAAAGCTGACGGAGCGGCTCGACGAGCTCGAACTTCATGTCCTTTGGCAATCCGCCGACATTGTGGTGGCTCTTGATAAGGGAGGCGGGGTTGCCCGCGATCGGCACGCTCTCGATGACGTCGGGGTAGAGGGTTCCCTGAGCAAGGAACCGGAAGGGGTGTTTCGATCCCTTTGCCGACTTCCGGAGATCCTCCGCCGCCTGCTCGAAGATACGGATGAATTCGGTGCCGATGATCTTGCGCTTCTTCTCAGGATCGGTGACTCCCTTGAGACCTCCCAGGAACCGTTTGGTTCCATCGACGATCTTGAGACGGATCTTGAAGTTGCGTCCGAAGAGCTTGTCGACCGCATCACGCTCGCCGAAGCGGAGAAGGCCGTTGTCCACGAAAATGCAGGTGAGTTGGTCGCCGATCGCCTTGTGGATGAGGGCCGCCGCCACGCTCGAATCGACGCCGCCGCTGAGGCCGAGGATCACGCGCCCCTCTCCGACCTGATCGCGGATCTGCGAGCAGATACGCTCGATGAAGGAGCCCATCGTCCAGTCGCTCTTGCAGCCGCAGATAGCGTGGAGGAAGTTTTCCAGGATCGCCTTCCCCTTCGGGGTGTGGTGCACCTCGGGATGGAACTGCATCCCGTAGATCTTCCTCTTCGCGTCGGCGATGACGGCGTGAGGTGCGTTCTCCGTGGTTCCGATGGCGGTGAAGCCCTTGGGGAGTTTCTCGACGCGGTCACCATGGCTGTTCCAGACATCGAGCTTCTTCGGCAGCCCCTTGAAGAGCGGGGAGGATCCGATGGTCGCGAGGACTCCCTTGCCATACTCTCGGTAGGTGGAGCGGGCGACGGAACCGCCCAGATCGCGCGAGAGAAGCTGCATGCCGTAGCAGATGCCGAGGATCGGGAGGCCGAGTTCGTAGATTGCGGGATCGACCTTCGGGGCCTTCGGGGCGTAGACGCTGGCGGGACCGCCCGAGAGGATGATCCCCTTCACCGTGCCGTCAGCCATGATCTCGGAGGCCTTGGTGGTGTGCGGGACGATCTCGGAGAAGACGCGGCACTCACGCACGCGGCGGGCGATCACCTGCGTGTACTGCGATCCGAAATCAAGGATGACAATCTTGGAGGATGCCTTGGGAGCCTTGGATGCCACGGAGGAGGCGGGTTTCTTAACGGAAGATTTCTTGGTCGCTTTCTTCTTCACGGATTTCTTGGAGAGAGACGGCATGGTGGGCTTGATTGGAAGTTATAAAGAAGCGCTGAGGGGAATTATTGAAAGTCGTTTCCGAAGGCCCCCATGTCACCCTTCATCACCTTTTCATTGTAGAGCTGCCCCTTGCCCTCTATGCCCTTGACGACATTATTGGCGACATCGTCGGCATCTTGCTCGGTGGTGGCGCATCCGGCCAAGGCAAGCAGGGGAATGAGCAGAACGAGGAGGAAAAAGAGTCTGAGGAGCGATTTCACCCGACGAACCTAGGGAGACTTGGACGAAATCGCAAGATGGCAACACGGGAAGGCGGGGAGGGGGGGGTAGGGGGTTATGCTGAACCAAGCCGCTGGGATGCGCAGCAACGGCCGGGCAAGCAAACCTGAGACCTGAGACCTGAGACCTGAGACCTGAGACCTGAGACCTGAATGCTGTTGGGCTGACAGCTGATTGTTGATTGTTGATTCCATTGATCATCTTTGACGGCACTTTGCTCCCGCAAAGCGGTGCCGCCCTTTCAGGGCTGTTCGCTACGCTTTGCAGACCCGGCCGTTGCTTCGCATCCGTTACGGCAGTCTACCGCGCCGCTACCCAGCGGCTTGTTTCTTCATTTTTCCTTCCGACTTTTTTGATAACCTGATGGCCGTCATGAAAACCAGCCTCCCCCCCGAACTCCTGCTGGAGGCTTATGGCAGCGGGATGTTCCCGATGGGCATGGAGGATGGAAGGATCGGTTGGTTCTCACCCGATCCGCGGGGGATCCTGCCGCTGGAGGAGTTTCACACGCCTCACGGGCTGAAGCGGGCGCTCAGAAGGCCCGGTTGGGAGATCCGGATCGACACGGATTTTGCGGCCGTGGTTGAAGGCTGCGCCGAGCGCGAGGAGACATGGATCTCGCAGACCATCGCGGCCAGCTACCGGCAACTCTTTGCCAGCGGACATGCCCATTCCGTGGAAGTCTGGAATGAGGGCAGGCTCGCCGGAGGCCTCTACGGGGTGGCCTTGGGAGGCGCCTTCTTCGGGGAGTCGATGTTCCACCGCGTGACGGATGCCTCCAAGGTAGCGCTCTGGCATCTGGTCCGGATCCTGCGGGACGGCGGATTCACCCTTCTCGACACCCAGTGGATCACCTCCCATCTGGAGCAGTTCGGCGCGCGCGAAATCCCCCGGGAGGAGTACCTGAGACTGCTTGGGGATGCCGTGGGTCGAAAGACCCGCTTCGCCCTTCCGGAAGCTTAAAGCATCAGAGGTTCCTTCAACCCGGATTTTGCAATAGAGCGGCATCAACTGGTGTGGATGGTTTCCCCTGATGGTGGGCCCTCAAGGAGTTAAAAACGTTGAAGCGTTAAAAGGGTTAGAAGGGACTGCATTGGAACCATTGATTCGACTCTTCGGCCCGTGCTGCTGTGACGAGTTCTCTGAATTTGCCATCTCGATTCTCAGACCAGGGCTGTTTTGATCCACTTTCTAACGCTTCTACGTTCTAACTTTTTGGTTCTTCCTCTTTGCTCTTCAGGTTCCCAATGCAAATTCTGGGTTAAGTCACCAACCTCACAAGGACGCCGGTCATTCCCGAGAGGAGGATCAAGGAGGCGATTCCGAGGCGGTTCGTCCGGAGCAGCACCAAAGCAACCAGTGCCATCACGATCGAAAGCGGGTGAAAGGAGGTGCCCGAGGATGACTGAGTCATGAATATGCTCCCGGCGAACCAGAGGGCGAGATGGGCGATCACGGCGGTCACCACGGCCCCGATCGCGGCCAGGGCGCCGGCCATGCGGCGGTGCGAGGCCAGGCGCTCCATGTGCGGCGCGAGCGAGAAGATCCAGAGGAAGCTGGGGAGAAAGAGGGACCAGAGAGCGGCAATGCTTCCAAGGGTTGCCGAGAGCAGCGGGGCCAGCACCCCCGGGGACTTGTAAGCAGCCAGGAAGGCGACGAATTGCAGGGCGATCAGGAGTGGCCCCGGCGTCGTCTCGGCAAGCCCCAACCCGTCGAGCATCTCGCCGGGCGTGATCCATCCCCAGTCACCCGAGGCATGAAGCGAAACATAGGAGAGGGCGGCATAGGCACCTCCGAAACTCAAAACCGCGACCTTGGCAAAGAAGAGCGCGATCCGCGAAGGGAGCGCATCGGATCCCAGCCAGAACAGTAATCCGGCAACCGGAAGCGCCCAGAGGGCGGTTGTGGCAAGGGCAACCCTGCATGAGCCGCTCCAGCCTGCTTCCGTCACCGCGTGACGCGGGGGAGCGGGTTCCCCTTTCTTCGAGAGCAGAAGGGCACCGGCAAGACCGAAGCCGATCACGACAGAGGGATAGGAGGCATGAAGCAGAAAGAGGGCGAACGCGGCCAGAGCCAGGATCGCGAGCGGAAGAGTCGTCACGGTCCGGCGGGCGATCCGCCAGAGCGCGGAAACCACGATCGCCACCACGGCCGGCTTGAGCCCATCGAAGAACCCATGCAGCAGCGGCCAGTCACGCCCAAGCACATAGAGAACGCCAAGCCCCCAGAGCAGGAGTGCGGCGGGCAGAACGAAGAGAGTCCCGGCGACGACCCCTCCCCTGATCCCATGGAGACGCCAGCCGATCCAGGTTGCAAGTTGCTGGGCCTCGGGCCCGGGCAGAAGCATGCAGAACTGAAGCGCACGGACAAACTCGCTATCACCGATCCACTTCCGCCTCTCCACCACCTCGCGATGCAGGATCGCGATCTGACCGGAAGGTCCGCCGAAACCGATGCATCCGATCTTCAGCCAGAGGCGCGCGGCCTCGGTAAAACCCGGCGGCTTTGTCTCCGGGGAATTCATCGGATTGATCAGCCGAAGAGCGGAAGTTCCGCGGTCGGATCGGGGGCCATGGCGGACTTCTTCCGCGTTCCGGCGAGCGTCGGGCGCCCCTCGGCGTTGAGTTCCGCCTTTTCCAGATTGGTCAGGATTTCGCGGGCCCGGTCGATGACGCTCGCGGGGAGACCCGCCAGGCGGGCCACCTGGATCCCGTAGCTCCGGTCGGCCGCCCCCTCGACGATCTTCCGCAGGAAGACGATGCGGTCATTCTGCTCGCGCACAGCGACATTCAGATTCCTCACCCCGGCGCGGGTCCGCGCCAGATCGGGAAGCTCGTGGTAATGGGTGGCGAAGAAGGCGCGGCATCCCGTCACGTCGTGGAGATACTCGGCGACGCTCCACGCAATCGAGAGCCCGTCAAAGGTGGCCGTACCGCGACCGATCTCGTCGAGCAGCACCAGGCTGCGGGCGGTGGCGTTGTGGAGGATATTCGCCGTCTCGTTCATCTCGACCATGAAGGTCGAGTGCCCCTTGGCGAGATCGTCGCTGGCCCCGACACGCGTGAAGATCCGGTCGGCCACACCTATGCGGGCGGAGGCGGCGGGGATCCAGCTTCCGGTCTGGGCCATGACGGTCAGGAGCCCCACTTGGCGGAGGTAGGTCGATTTTCCCGCCATGTTGGGGCCGGTGATGATTCCCATGCGGTGCTTGCCGGCATCCAGATCGGTGTCGTTGGGCACGAAGGCCTCGCCTCCCGCGCGCTGTTCAAGGACGGGATGCCGCCCGTCGCGGATCTCCAGCACCGTGGAATCATCGACAACGGGGCGCGTGTAGCCGAAGAGGCGCGCCGTCTCAGCCAGCGAGCAAAGGGCATCAAGCGCCCCGGCGGCGGAAGCGGTCTCCTGCAGCGGAAGCACCTGCTCGAGAACCGCGGCACGCAAACGCTGGAAGATCTCGATCTCGAGCGCCCTCGCGCGCTCCTCGGAGCCGAGGATTTTCCCCTCCATCTCCTTGAGTTCGGGGGTGATGAAGCGCTCTCCCCCCGCAGTCGTCTGCTTGCGGGTGTAGTCGTCTGGAACACTGCCCAGATTGGAGGTCGTGATCTCGATAAAATAACCGAAGACGGCATTGAAGCGGACCTTAAGCGACTTGATGCCGGTGCGCTGGATCTCCTGTTCCTGCAGGGCGGCGATCCAAGCCTTACCCTCGGTGGAGGCATTGCGAAGTTCATCGAGCGAGGCATCGAATCCCGCACGGATCATCCCTCCCTCGCGGATGGTGGGGGGAGGCTCCTCAACAAGCGAGGAGGCAAGCAGGGCGGTGATCTCCGGCAGGAGATGCAGCTTCTCCGCAAGCCCCGCCAGAAGCCCCCCGCCGCATTGTCCGGAGGTTTCGCGGATTGCAGGGACCGCGCCGAGCGAGGCGGCCAGCACGGCAAGGTCGCGAGCGTTGCCGGAATTCTGGCTGAGACGGGAGACGGAGCGCTCGATGTCACGGATGCCACCCAGGCGGTCGCGCAGATCACCGAGCTTGAGAGGGGAGGAAATGAACATCCCGATCGCATCCTGACGGGCCATGATGGCGGCGGGATCAATCAGGGGATGAAGGATCCAGTCGCGCAGGGTGCGCGCTCCCATCGGGGTGACTGTCCGGTCAAGTGTGCCGAGCAGCGTCATGCCACGACCGGCGCGCGAGGCCACCAACTCAAGATGCCCCTGGGTCGATGCGTCGAGGAGGAGGTGATCGGCCTGCCGGTAGGCCTTGAGCGATCGAAGATGGGAAGCGTCCCGGCGAAGCGTTCTGGTGAGGTAGTGCAGGAGAGCCCCGGCCGCGGCGACGGCCACCGGAAGGTCGGTGACCCCGAATCCATCAAGCGAGTGAACCTTGAAATGGGAGAGGAGAAGCTCCGGGGCCGCCATCGGGTCGAAGAGGTAGGGTTCGACCTCCTCGGGAGAAGGGAAACCGAGGGGGAGATCACGGAGCAACTCCTTCCTCCCCTCGGGAACGAGGATCTCGGCAGGGGCCGCGCGGACCACCTCGTCGAGCAGGGCATCGGCCGATGCGAGCTCGGTCACGCGGAACTCCCCCGTGCTCAGATCGGCGCAGGCAAACCCGTAGACACCCCCCTCCTTGGCCGGAGGAAGGATGGCGGCAGTGAAGTTGTGGTTCTTCTCCTCCAGGCCCGCATCCTCCAAGGTCCCCGGACTCAGGATACGGGTGATCTCGCGGCGGACCAGCTTGCCAGTCTGGACCTCCCCGACCTGCTCGCAGAGTGCGACGCGCCGGCCGGCGGCAAGGAGCTTCTCCATGTAGCCGCGCGCCGCATGGTAGGGGACTCCGCACATCGGGATCTCACCGCGCTTGGTCAGGGCGACGTTCAGGATCGCCGAGGCCTCCTTGGCGTCGTCGAAGAACATCTCGTAGAAATCGCCGAGCCGGAAGAGCAGGAAGGTGCCCGGCGGCAGGTCACGCCGAAGGGCGTGATACTGCTTCATCATGGGCGTTCCCTCGGAGGACATGGGGTAAGGAAAAAGGATGAAGGATGAATTATGAAGGATGAAAAAGCCGATTATGAATTCGGAATCGCGATCACAGCCATCCCACAGGGGCATAAAGACTGAGTGCTGATTAAGTATTGAAGGGGTAGGAAGGGTGATTTTGGTTAGAAGTGGTTTTAGAATTT